>NZ_JBSVXG010000008.1:0-73936 GCF_054070595.1 Pseudomonas sp. SDO55104_S430
TGCTGCTGGTTTCCGGGTTGGTCAGGGCGTCGTCGACGTTGGCCTTGAGCGAGATCTTCTTGCCGGCACGGATGCCTTCGTCAGCGGTGATCACCACTTTCGAACGGCAGTCGATGATGCGACCAGCCAGGGCTTCCGGCGAGAAGCCACCGAACACTACCGAGTGAATCGCACCGATCCGGGTACAGGCCAGCATGGCGACCACAGCTTCGGGGATCATCGGCATATAGATAGTCACCACGTCGCCGCGGTGCACGTCCTGGCCACGCAGGGCGTTGGCGAACTTGCAGACTTGTTCGTGCAGTTCGCGGTAGGTGATGTTGCGGCTTTCGGAAGGGTCATCGCCTTCCCAGATAATGGCGACCTGATCGCCACGCTCGGCCAGGTGACGGTCCAGGCAGTTGTAGGAAACGTTCAGGGTGCCATCGGCGAACCACTTGATATCGACATGGTGATCGTCGAAAGAGGTTTGCTTGACCGTGGTGAAAGGCTTGATCCAGTCGAGACGCTTGGCTTGCTCGCGCCAGAAACCGTCCGGGTTGACGACCGACTGCTGGTACATGGCCTTGTAGGTCGCCTCGTCAGTCAGCGTATTGGCCAGAACCTCGGGACGAACGGGATACAGAGAAGCCGCACTCATCTTTCTTACCTCGGTGGAATAGTCTTGTTTGTTGAATGTTGCACTGATTAATCGTGTTCAGTTCGTAGCAATAAGGTATCTATAGGGTGTAGGAAATCCCCACCTGCACGGTCCTCGGCGCCCCCGGATAGGCGTAAACGTTGCCGAACGCGCCCTCCTCGTAATCCTCATCACCCAGGTTCTTCACATCCAGGTTCAGCCGGATCTTCTCGTTGACCTTGTAGTAACTCAACAGATCGACAACGGTGTAACTGCCCATCGAAAACGCCGTATTGGCCGTCTGCCCCGCACGTTCATCGACGTACTTCACGCCAGTCCCAAGTCCCAGCCCTTTCAAAGCACCATCCTGAAACTCGTAGACGTTGAGCAGGCTGAAGCTGTTCTGCGGGATGTTCATCAGGCGCGTGCCGGACTTGATGACGTTGTCCTTGGTCACCTCGGCATCGACGTACGCGTAGCCACCAATCACTCGCCACTGCGGGGTCAGGTTGCCGGCGACGTTCAGGTCGAAGCCACGGCTGCGCACTTCACCGGCCGCGACGCTGAAGGTCGAGTCAACCGGGTCGGTGGTCAGCACGTTACGCTTTTCGATCTGGTAGATCGCCGCGTCGACGCTGAGTTGGCTGTCCAGCGCTTCCCACTTGACGCCCAGCTCCCAGGACTTGCCCTTCTCCGGATCGAACCCGCCACCCTCGCGGCTGGCGCCGGTGTTGGGCTTGAGCGAGCGAGCGGTATCGGCGTAGACCGCCACGGTGTCGGTCAGGTCATAGGTGAGGCCGAGACGCGGAGTCACCGCGTTGTCACTGGCCTGCCAGCTTCTGCCACCCGGGACGAAGGTTTCGTAGTCATGTTCGAAACGTTCGAAGCGTGCGCCGGCCAGCAGTTTGAGGCGCTCGGTCAATTCGACCTGATCCTGGATGAAGGCCGCGTAGGTCTTGAGGTTTTCCTTGTCGTCGGTCGGCGTGCGGGTCAGGGCCGGACGCGGCTGGCCGTACACCGGATCGAAGATGTCGATCGGGTAGGCACTCACCGCGCCGCTGGAACGCTGGATGATCGACTTGTAGTCGTAGTCCTCGTATTCGACACCGGTCAGCAGGGTGTGATTGAAACCGCCCGCGGAGAAATGGCCGGTGAGGTTGAGCTGAGTGTCCTTGTCCGTCCATTCCAGCTTGCGGTAGTTGAAGTTGCGGCCCAGGGTGCGGCCGTCTGCCGCGACTCCGTTGCCTTCGACCGCATTGCCCTGCAGCGTGCCGTCGAGCCACTGGAAGCCACCGCCCAGGGTCCAGTTGTCACTGAGGAAATGCTCAAAACGCAGCTGGGCCATGTTGTTGTCGTTGTGCAATTTGCCGACGTCTTTTTCGCCCCAGAAGGTGTCGCGAGACGCGGTGCCGATCTGGTTGGGGTAGCGAGTGAGGCCGCGATCCAGCGGGTGATTGTTGCGCATGAAATCACCCTCGAAGATCACCTTGGTGTCCTCGGTGGCCTGCCAGCTCAGCACCGGGGTTACGCCGTAACGCTCGGTTTCGACATGATCGCGGAAGGTGTCGCCGCCCTCGCCCACGACATTCAGGCGATAGGCCAGGCGGCCTTCTTCGTCCAGCGGACCGCTGGCATCCAGGGTGCCGCGCTGCATGCCCTGATCGTCGAGCTGGCTGCCCAGGGTCACCGTGGGTTTCGCCAGCGGTTGCTTGGAGATGACGTTGAAGGTACCGCCCGGATCGCCACGGCCATAGAGCATGGTCGCCGGCCCGCGCAGCACTTCGAGGCGTTCGATGGTGTTGGCATCCGGCATGTTCGGATAGCCGCGGTTGATCGGGAAGCCGTTGCGATAGAACTCACCGGTGGTGAAGCCGCGAACGGTAAAGGTGGTCAGCCCCTGGCCACCGAAATTGTTGGCCCGCCCCACGCCACCGGCGTAATCGAGGGCGTCCTGCAATCGGGTGGCGCTGATGTCTTCGACCACATCCTTGGGCACCACGGTGATGGACTGCGGTGTTTCATGGATCGAGGTGTCGGTGCGTGTCGCGCTCGCCGAACGGGTCGCGCGGTAGCCTTGTACCGGACCTTGCGGCAGCTCTTCAAACATGCCATTGATGTTGAGCGCTTGGAGTTCTAGAGTCCCACCATTATTAGTTGACTGTTCAGCCCATGTAAGTTGGAAGATAGCCTGAATTACACACACAGATAAAAGAGTTCGACGCATGAACATATCCTTTGAGAAATTACCGAGCACACAACGAGCCGACTGGAACTAAATTGATGCTATCAATTCCCATTCTCATTAGGCAACTTCTATATTACTTAATCAAAAAAATAATGCGCGATGGTCAAATTATTAAAGGCACAGGTGTGCCAACGAAAATACTTCGTTCACTGTCTGATAACGCCTTATGTTTTTAGCTGGCAGAAGTTTAGATGGTCAAAATATCGCGCGAACTCTCTTTAAATGCGTAAGTGCTCTTGGCTACAACCACGTGCGCGCAAAACCTAAATCTGCGCGGCGCCCTGTGCTGTCCGAGGTACACTGGAGCCAATCAGGCCCAGTTGTCTGACGCTACAAGCATGGAGGTGATTAGATATGCCGAACAAGGCTTCTTCACTTCATAAAACCGCATTGTTTTTGATGACAACTGAGCCCAAATGAATACCCTAATAAAGTTATGCGGCCGTCCACTGCAAGTTCCTCCCCCATCAGCGATGCAGCAACTTGCGCAAAGGAACACCATCCTTGAGTACCGGGGATTTTATAACGATGTAACTAAAGTACTTGGCGATACCGATATTCTTATCCAATAGCGCCTCCATCACTTCTTGGTAGTGCGGAATACTTCGGGTCATGAAACGAGCCAGATAATCGTAGCCGCCGCTGATCAAGTGACACTCGAGCACCTCATCAACTAAGCGAATATTGGACTCAAACTTGGCGAAATCTTCGCGTTTGTGGTCGTGCAGCGTGATTTCTGTAAAAACCGTCACCGACTCAGTGATCTTGGCCAGGTTGAGGTGTGCGTTGTACCCGGAAATATACCCGGCAGACTCGAGCCGCTTGACACGCTGTAGACAAGGGCTGGCCGATAGGCCTACCGCATCGGCAAGACTGACATTGGTAATGCGGCCATCTTTCTGCAGCTCTACCAGAATATTGATGTCAATCCTGTCAAGCTTGATTAAACCTTCCATCGCATACCTCGTGATTGTTCTATGCAATCATTCTGTCAGTATCAACGCCTGAGAGATTGTTGATGCTGCGTTACCAGATCCGCCATGCTGTCTATGTAAAAGTCCGCCGGACTCTTTGTACGGGGCTCGCTGCAACCACGTTGGATCAGGCACAAACCACCTGCCGAAGACACGTCAGCTGAACCGCATACCAGCAGAATCTCCTTTGGATCAAGGCCATTCGCCGATAGCCACGCTTGATCCTCCAGCGGTTTGCTGCTGAGTGACAGAAAATCTTCAGATGTGATTCCCAATCGTTCACAGAATGCCTCGCGATCCGCGTCATCACGATTCCCGTATATCATCAGCCGGTAAAACTTGCGCAGGTACAACATCGCGCCTGGTGCGTCCTCATAAAGTGACCAGTCGCTAACGGAACGGGCGAACCTCATGCCCTCCTCCCAACTGCTCTCGAGTCCCAGGCGCTCAGCCAATTGGCGATGTGCAAGACATTGCAAGCCACTGAACCCCAATTTGGAGAACAGCGGATTGAGCCCGCGTATCACCTGATCATAGTCAGCCAACACCTGTTCTCTAGTCAGTGTATCTGGATAATTCTCGAGCAGTGGCTGCAAGGCCGTCCAGATGCCAGAGTTGCGATCGAACAGTACCTCATCGCAATCAATCAGCAGCGCGCGGTAGTCAGTCAGTTCCATGGCTTGAAGCCTCCCATGAATGTATTTCATGAATGGATACTCGTTGAAATGCTCGGTCGGCAACCCTCTCCCTGAATCGAAATGTGCCGACCGAGATCAGACATCAGCTCAAAACGCGTGATAACGCCCCTTCGAGAATGTCCAACGCTTCGTCGACCTGCGTCTCTTCGGCTACCAGAGGCGCCAGGAAACGCAGTACGTTGCGGTAAACACCACACTTGATCACCAGCAGGCCACCTTTACGAGCCTCATCAATCAATTGCTGGTTCAACTCCGGATCCGGACTGCTGGCAGCATCGTCTTTGACCAGCTCAATCGCCAGCATGAAACCGGTACCGCGCACGTCACCAATCTGGGGAAAGCGAGCCTGCAAACGCAGGAGACCGTTATGCAAACGTTCGCCCAGCTTCTTGCTGCGTGCCAGCAATTGCTCCTGCTCGTAGGTCTCGATCACCGCCAACGCAGCCGCGCAAGCCAGCGCGTTGCCGCCGTATGTACCGCCCAGTCCACCTGGAGCTGGGGCATCCATGATGTCAGCGCGACCAACCACACCCGAGATCGGCATTCCGGCCGCAAGGCTCTTGGCTACGGTGACCAGGTCCGGCTGAATTCCGGAATGCTGAAAACCGAACCATGTGCCGGTACGGCCGAAGCCAGTCTGCACTTCATCCGCGATCAACACGATGCCATGCTGTTCGGTCAACGCTCTCAACGCCTGGAGGAATTCGGGCGGTGCGGTAAGGAAGCCACCGTCGCCCTGAACCGGCTCAATGATGATTGCGGCTACCCGCTCGGGCGACACCTGCGTGGCAAACAAGTCATTGAGTGCCTGCAGCGCCATTTCGCTGGTGAAGCCGCGATAAGCATTCGGATAAGGAGTATGAAATACCTCGGGTGCCACGCCGAAATTCTGCTTGTAGGGCTGGCTCATACCGGTCAGGGTCGTGCCAAGCAACGTCCGGCCGTGGAAACCACCACGAAAGGAGATAACAGCCGGACGCTTGGTGTGAGCACGGGCAATCTTGACGGCGTTCTCCACGGCTTCCGCACCCGAGGTGAAAAGTGCGGCCTTGTGTGCAATGCCGCTCGAGCCACTAACGAGTGAGCACAAACGCTGAACCAGATCCAGATAAGGTTGGTAGGCAACCACTTGGAAACAGGCATGGGTGACCTTCTGCATCTGCGCCTGCACCGCCGCTACAACCTTCGGGTGATTGTGGCCGATATTCATTACACCGATGCCACCGACGAAGTCCAGGTAACGCTTACCACTCACATCCCATACCTCGGCCCCCAAGGCTCGGTCGATGACCAGTGGGTGAGCAGTGACCAACCCGCGTGGCACGAACTGGTCACGCTGCTGGAGCAGATAAGGGGTTTCTTCGCATTTGCTATTCATGGCATCTCCCATAGTGAGCCAGGCAACCAGGCGGCGGCTGCGATGTGTCCTAGGTTAAGCCTTTGACGCAATGCTCTAAGCCGAACTTGCCCGCTGAGAAATTCAGATCGACTGTTTTCACTACAGAAAACGGCAGAATCCATCAGGCGCTGATGGCTCCATGCATTCTGCCAATTTACGACGCAATACAACCGCACAGATAAATTCAAACCAGGCATTTCGACCGATTCTGCTCCGCTGTTCGGGCATGCTCCATTCTTCGCTCATGAGAGGAAACGCCCATGACCCTGCTCTACAAAGCCGACCCTGTGCGCGGCGAGCACTGGAAAACCCTGTTCGCTGAACGGGCACCGGATATTGAATGGCGCGCCTGGCCAGAGCTCGGCGATCCGCGAGATATTCGCTACCTGGCGGCCTGGCAGGCCCCGGACGATCTGGAAAAGTTACTGCCAAACCTGCAAGTGCTGTTCGCGCTATCGGCTGGCGTCGATCAGCTCGACCTGGGCCGTTTGCCCGCGAGTTTGCCGGTGGTGCGCTTGCTTGATCCTGGAATTACCCAAGGCATGTGCGAATACGCCAGTTTCGCTGTGCTCAGCGTGCATCGGGATATGCTGCGCTATCGTCAGCAACAGGCCGAAAAAAGCTGGCAAGCCCATCGACTGCTACCCGCATCCAAACGCCGCGTCGGGATCATGGGGCTGGGCTTGCAAGCCCGGCAGATACTCGCGACTTTGCAACCGTATGGATTCAAATTGTCTGGATGGGCGCGCAGCCGGCATTGCATACCCGGCGTAGACTGCTTTGCCGGGGCGGAGCAGTTGCCGGCATTCCTTAGTCAATGCGACATCCTGATCTGCGCCCTGCCCCTCACCGAACAGACTGAAGGGATGCTTAACAGTCATCTATTCCAGTACTTGCCCAAAGGTGCCGCGCTGGTCAATGTGGGTCGAGGCAGGCACCTGATTGAAGAAGATCTGCTGGAGGCGCTGGATAGCGGTCAGCTCAGTGCAGCGGTGCTGGACGTATTATGCGAAGAGCCGGCGCGGCCCGAGCATCCATTCTGGCAGCACCCGAGAATTCTGCTGACCCCGCATATCGCCGCAATGACTCAGCCGGAAAGCGCGTTTGATGTGCTGCTGGACAATATCCGCCGACATCAGCGTGGCGATCCCATGCTCGGGGAAGTTGACCGTAAACAGGGCTACTAGCCCTGTTTCCAGAATACGTGTCTCGATCGAGATGGAGCGTTGTCCCCAGCTAAAGCCAGGACGGGTTTCAACGCGTTGTTGGGACCCAAGGACTTACTGGCTGAACCCTTGAATAGACGGTGCCTGCAGGTCAAGAGGATAAAATGCATCGTAACGCCTCACGATGCGATAGATGACGCCCTCTCGTTCAAGATCGGAGAGAATCCCATCGAGGCGTTTTTTGAAGGTGTCCTTATATGGATAGGCCGATGTATTGATACGGGTGTAACCCAGGTACCCCTCCTCACCCGAGAGCCACGGCCCTTCGACTATCCAGTTGAGAGACTCTTGTTCAAACACGCCGTCGCGGCGCATTTGCTCCAGCTCCCAAAGAACGGCTCGGCGGTCATTGATGTAGGCATCCAGTCTTCCACGATAGAGCATCGCCAGGTTGGTGCGGTTGTCCTTGGAATAGATCTGTCGCAGCTCGCCCTTGGCCAGCATGCTCTGGTAATCCTGATCGACGATGTTTATGAACCCCCTGTTCTGGCCGATGCGTAAACCGCCGTAGGCTTGCGGAAAGCGTTCCTGCTCTAGCGTCCGGGCAACCTCGGTGCGCATAAACACAACCAGCGTCTCCCGCACGATGGGGCGTGAGTAATCCATCCATGGTCGCTCGTCGGGACGGCGATATGGCGGATAAAGGGCCAAGGCGCGCCCCTGCGACAATTCGCTCAGGCCTCGCGCCCAGGGCATAGGCCGAATATGCACGCGATAGTCCGGCATCCGAGTAAAGGCCATGCGCAGAATATCGGTGTAGATCCCCTTCGCCTCGTCGCCCTCAGCGTAACTGTAGGGTGGGTATCCGGCGTCGCACAGAATGACCACATCTATCGGCGCGCTCGCCCAGCCCTTGGCGTGCCAAACGCAAGCCAAAAGCAAGATCGACAATCTAGTCACGGCAACCTTCCGGCCAAGAAAAAAGCCCGCAGTGTGAGCGGGCAAAAGGGTGATGCGCGATTTTTTAACCGGTCTAGAGTGCCTCGACAATCGCCTTGCCGACATCTTGGGTCGAGCCTTGTCCGCCCAGATCCGGGGTGATTGGCCCCTCTGCGATAACCTGCTCAATGGCTTTGAGAATGCCGTCATGGGCGGCACGGTAGCGCTCATCGCCCTGCCCGAGGAAGTCCAGCATCAGCGCGCCGGACCAGATCATGGCGATCGGATTGGCGATGTTGCGGCCGAAGATGTCCGGGGCCGAGCCGTGCACCGGCTCAAATAACGACGGGAACCGGCGCTCGGGATCGATGTTGGCCGAGGGAGCGATTCCGATGGTGCCGGCGCAGGCCGGCCCGAGATCAGAAAGGATATCGCCGAACAGGTTCGAAGCCACGACTACATCGAAACGATCCGGCTGCAGTACGAAACGCGCGCAGAGAATGTCGATGTGCTGCTTGTCCCAGCTAACATCCGGGTAATGCTCGGCCATCAGCGCAGTGCGCTCGTCCCAGTAGGGCATGCTGATGGAAATGCCATTGGACTTGGTCGCAGCGGTCAAATGCTTACGCGGCCGGGTCTGTGCCAGGTCGAAGGCGAACTTGAGAATCCGGTCCACACCGCGTCGGGTGAACACCGACTCTTGCAGCACGAATTCATGTTCGCTGCCTTCGAACATCTTGCCGCCTACCGAGGAGTATTCGCCCTCGGTGTTTTCGCGAATCACCACGAAATCGATATCACCAGGCTTGCGACCAGCCAACGGACATGGAACGCCGGGAAACAGGCGAACAGGGCGGATGTTCACATACTGGTCAAAATCGCGACGGAACTTGAGCAGCGATCCCCAAAGGGAAATATGATCCGGTACTTTGTCTGGCCAGCCCACCGCACCGAAGTAGATGGCATCGAAGCCTTTGAGTTGTTCGAACCAATCGGTGGGCATCATTTGCCCGTGTTCCAGGTAGTAATCGCAGTGAGCCCAGTCGAGCACTTCGATGCTCAAGTCCAGATCCCACTTGCGCGCTGCCTGCTCCAGCACCCGCAACCCCTCGGGCAGTACTTCCTTGCCGATACCATCGCCAGCAATGGCGGCGATTTTGAATGTCTTGCTCATGTCATTACCTTCGCGGATTCGCGTCAATCAAGCCTGTACAAAGAGGAGTCGCCTTATAGTCCACCGATATGGAATGCTTTGACTTCCAGGTACTCGTCCAGACCGTATTTGGAGCCCTCACGCCCCAGGCCAGACTGCTTGACGCCGCCAAAGGGGGCTACTTCCATGGAAATCAACCCGGTATTGAGGCCGATCATGCCGAACTCGAGCGCCTCACCGAAGCGCCACGAGCGGCGCAGGTCCTGGGTGAAGAAATAGGCACCCAGGCCATAAGGTGTGGCATTGGCCAGTGACAGCGCTTCTTCTTCAGTGCTGAAGCGCATCAGCGGTGCGACCGGGCCGAAGGTTTCTTCGTTAGCCAGCAACATCCCGGCATGGGCGTCGGCAAGCACCGTCGGCTGGACGAACTGGTCGTTCCCTGTGGGAATGGCGCCACAGAGCAAGCGAGCACCATTGCCCAGAGCATCATCAATATGCCGGGCGACCTTGCTAACCGCTGCTGAATTGATCAACGGGCCAATGGTTACGTCAGCCTCCAGGCCATTACCGACCCTGAGCTTGCCCACCTCCTCCACCAGCCGCTGAGCGAAACGCTCGTAGATCCCGTCCTGCACGAGGATCCGGTTAGCGCAGACGCAAGTCTGTCCTGCGTTCCGGAATTTGCTTTGCATGATGCCGCTCACTGCCTGTTCCAGATCCGCATCGTCAAACACGACGAAGGGCGCGTTCCCGCCCAGCTCCAGACTGAGACGTTTGATCTGATCGGCACTCTGACGCATCAACAAGCTGCCCACGGCGGTCGAGCCTGTGAAGGAAATCTTGCGCACTGTAGGGTTACTGGTCAGCTCTTCGCCAATGCCCTTGGGCATGCCAGTTACAACGTTGAACACCCCGGCCGGGATACCGACTCGCTCGGCCAGCACCGCGAGCGCCAGAGCTGAAAGCGGCGTCAGGTCCGACGGCTTGACGATGACCGGACAGCCGGCAGCCAGGGCCGGTGCGCATTTGCGAGTGATCATCGCGTTGGGGAAATTCCACGGCGTGATTGCAGCGCAGACGCCAACCGGCTGCTTGAGGGTCAGCAGGCGACGGTCGCCGCTGGGAGCAGGAATGGTCTCGCCATAAACCCGCCGTGCTTCCTCGGCAAACCATTTGACGAAGCTGGCACCATAACGGATCTCTCCCTTGGCTTCGTTGAGAGGCTTGCCCTGCTCGCAGGTCATGATCAACGCAAGGTCGTCGAGGTTATCGAGCATGGCTTGATACCAGCGCTCCAATAGCGCCGCGCGCTCCGCTGCAGGTCGGGCGCGCCAGGCTGGCCAGGCGCGCTCGGCAGCTTCGATGGCCAGACGAGTTTGCGCGCCTTGCATGGCCGGAACCCGGGCCAGGCATTCGCCCGTGGCGGGATCGATGATATCCAGGGTGGCGGCGTTATCGGCACCCACCCACTGGCCGTTGATGTACGCGAGTTCTGCCAGAAGGCTGGGGTCTTGCAAACGATTCTTGAGCATGATCGAGTCCTGTTCCGAGACAGCCTTCAGTCTATTCAGACGCCGCAGGCCAGGATGCTGAAAGTATCGCGGCTGCAGCGTTGGCTGCTGAATATAAGCTGATGGCAGCAGGCTCTACCGAGGCGGATGCCATGGCTGATCAAAAGAGCGAATGCACTCGCACGATGCCAGCGAGCACGAACTCGGGTTCAGACGTTGAAGTGACCGACCCTCCCACTCAACTCGTTGGCGAGGCTTGCAAGTTCCTGGCTGGAAACCCGGGTCTGCCGAGCTCCAGCAGATGTACGAGCGCACACATCACGTATATTCAAAAGATTGCTATCGACCTCGCGGGCGACCTGCGATTGCTCCTCGGTAGCGCTGGCAATACTTAAATTGCGCGCGTTGATCTGCCCGATAGCCTCGACAATGGAATTGAGTGCAGTGCCCGCTGCGCGCGCTAGGCCTAAAGTGTCGCGGGTTTTTTCATTGCTGCTGTGCATGGCGCTCAGGGCACTACGGCTGCCTTGTTGTACCGAGCCGATGATGGTTTCTATTTCCAGAGTGGAGGCCTGGGTCCTTCGAGCCAATGCCCGCACCTCATCGGCCACCACGGCGAAACCGCGGCCGCTTTCTCCCGCCCGGGCCGCCTCGATCGCGGCATTCAACGCCAGCAGATTGGTTTGTTCGGCGATGCCTCGAATCACATCCAGCACCGAGCCGATATCTCCTATCCGGGCTGCCAGGCTCTGCAGCGCATCAGCCGTATGAGCCATATCGCCCGTCAACGACTCGATGGCACCGACAGTCCGGATGACACTGTCTTCGCCCTGTCGAGCACTTTGATCGGCTGCCTGGGACACCTGGGAGGCCGAAGCAGCATTACGCGCTACTTCTTCGATGGCGCAGGTCAACTCGGTAACGGCTGTAACGGCTTGGTCGAGCTCCTCGCTCTGGCGTTGCAATCCCTGACTGGCGTCTTCGGTCACAGTGCTCAATGCCTGGGAAGTCGAACTCAGCTGTTCGGCTGAGCTCACCACCTGAGTGACGGTACCTCGCAGGTCCGTTTGCATGCACTGCAGCGCCTGCAGCAAACGTGCAGCTTCATCTTTGCCGCTGATATCGAGTGCTTGTGTCAGATCACCCTTGGCGATTCGCTCCGCCGCTACCATGGCCATACCCAGCTGGTCGAGCAGACGCAGTACGATCAGGATGGCTAAAGTGCCGCCAGCCAATAGCAGCGACAGCAAACCGATAGACATCCACAGAGTGTCTTGGCGATAGCTGTCGCGCCTCGCGGTCAGCGCGTCACCAAGCTTCGTCAAGGCGTTATCTGCGAGTGACTGAAGCGCGCCGATGGGCCGATCATACGCAGCCAGGTAATCCGTGACCGGATAGCTCAGTTTCACGCCGTAGCCGCCATCGGCAGATAGATCCATTTCGACGGCCGCGACCAATTGCTTGTCCGTCAATGCCAGGACCTGTTCGATCTGGGCGCGCAACGCCGCCAGTGGTGCTTGCAGCACCGACGCAAGTGCAGGATCGGTGGCACCAGCCTTGGTGAAGGCCCGACTCATCCTGTCGAGGCTGGACTGAGCCTGGGCGGTGAGCCCCATCAATGCACCTTGTTGTTCAGGCATGATTCGCCCCTGCGCGAGGTACAGGCCACCGAAACCGCGCAATTGACCGACCAGCTCGGCGGTCTGCGGCATCTCGATCAGCGCGGCGTACATCAACGAGTAGGTCTCCAGCATCGGATCCAGCGCCAGCTCGAAATGATCAAGCAGGGCATCCTCAATCAGCAAAATAGAGGCGATCAGTTGCGAATGCAGTTGCAGACTTTGCCTGGCCTTGATCGAGTCTTTATCGACCTGATCGGAGAGCGCTTGCCATTGTTCACGTACCTGACGCCAGGCGGTCAGGAGATCCGGTTTGACCTGGGCTGTCTGCAGCGCCAGCTCACTTGCCTCGAAGGCACGCTTTAGCTCCGCTCGCTTGACCAGGCGCGGCTGCTGCAGTGAATCGGCACCGCCGAGCACTGCCGCGACCAGATCGCGATGTTGCTGGGTCAGCGCAACCAGATGCAAAAGCGCGTTTACCGGCGCAAGTCCCTGCACTTCCCGATCTGCCTGGCGCCCCGTCTGCAGCGCGCCAAGCACATGTAGGGTGCTTGGCACTGCAATCAGGGCAATAACAAGTAGACCGAGCAAGACAAACTTGGTGGAGAAGGAAAGACGCTCGAGGGCTTTCATGGACGGACTCCCGTAGTGTTGTCGGAGACTCGCGAGAGTCCCGCTTTTTTGGGTTATTCGGTCAAGGTGTAGCTTTGGGCACGCGCACGCACTCTTGCTCAGGCGAACATGCGACTGACCATCCAAGGGGTATCATCGTGAAGGGTAATCATGCGAAATGGCCCTTTCGGATTCGCAAGGGCCACACGAGAGTCTGACGTTATAGCCTCAGCGAGCCCAGCAGCCCATCGAGAAAGCGCTCTGCGGCCTGCATCTGGCTCAACGCGACGAATTCATCGGGCTTGTGTGCCTGCTCGATCGAACCCGGCCCGCAGACCACCACCGGTACATTCAGGCGCTGGCTGAACAAGCCACCCTCAGTGCCGAAGGAAACTTTTGCGCTGCCGGTATCCGCAGGTGCGAAGTTCTTCAGTAACCGCACAGCTTCCACGCTGGGATGGGTATCCAGGCCGGGATAAACGTTCAAAGTCTCGATTTCGATGTTGGCAGCGCCGGACAACAGCTTGGCCTCACGAACGATCTGCTCGGCCTGTTCTTGCATCTGCGCAAGAAACTGGTCCAGGTCGTCGGCAGGCAGATTGCGCACTTCGAAATCCAGGCTGCACAGGTTCGGCACGATATTCAGCGCCTTGCCCCCTGTGATCTGCCCGACGTGTACGGTGCTGTAGGGTACGTCGTAATCTGCATCATGCGCGCCGTGCTGTTGCAGGCGTCGTTGGCCCTCGCGCAACGTGGCGATAAAGTCGCAAGCCAGATGAATGGCATTGATCGACCGGGGGGCCAGAGAAGAGTGGGCTTCCTGCCCCCGGCACAAAGCGCGGTAGGACCCCTTGCCCTTGTGCCCGAGCACGAACTGCATATTGGTGGGCTCGCCGACGATACACAGCATCGGTCGCAAGGGAGCCAGGTGCAGCACATCGAGTAGCCGGCGTACGCCGACGCAGCCGATTTCCTCGTCATGGGACAGCGCCAGTTGCAACGGGCGGCTCAACGAGCAGTCAGCTGCTTCGAGCATGGCGTCGATCGCCAAGGCAATAAAGCCCTTCATATCGCAGCTGCCTCGGCCATAGATCCGCTGGTCCTTCAGCGTCGCCTGAAACGCTGGCACGCTCCAGGCCTGGCCAGCGGCAGGAACCACATCGGTGTGTCCGGACAACAGCACGCCCGGCAGATCGCGCGGGCCAACGCTGGCGAACAGGTTGGCCTTGCGGCCGCTTTCGTCCTTGACGATCAACGACTCGATGCCTTTGGTCGCCAGCAGCGTGCGGACATATTCGATCAGCGCAAGGTTCGATTCCGAGGAAACGGTCTCGAAGGCGATCAATCGCTTGAGTATTTCCAGCGCCCGCCCTCTCATGATGCTTTGCTCCTCGGCTCAACCGAACGGGCGAATCGACTGATGTGAAAGGGAGTGATAGGGGTACTGGTGCTACCGGTGCTGATCAGCTCCGCCATCACATCACCGACGCCAGGCCCGAGCTGGAAACCGTGGCCGCTGAAGCCGAAGGCGTAATAAAGGCCGTCTACCTGGCCACTTGGCCCCATCACCGGCAAGGAATCCGCGACGTAGCCCTCAATCCCGCTCCAGGTACGAATGATGTTCAGGTTGGCCATCTGCGGCGAAAGCCTGCGCATCTGCTGCAACTGCTTGAGAACACTCTGCGGATCGAAGTGAGCGCGGCGGTTGAGCATATCCGGCTGGGTGTGGTGACAACCGCCAATGATGATATTGCCGCGAGGAATCTGACGGAAGTAAAGCACTTCTTCGGGATGCTTGGTGTACACACCGATCACCGTTTTCAGCGCGTAGGGCACCGGCTCGGTGACCGACATCTGCGGCCCCTTGGCGATCATTGGCACAGGCTCCCCGAATTGAGACGAAAGCTTCTCGCCCCAGGCGCCCGCCGTGATCAGCAACTGCCCGGCGCGGTATTGGCGGCCATCGGTGGTATCCACCAGGAACTGCCCACCGACTTTCTGGATATGCGTCACCTCGGTGCGTTCCTCGATCCGCGCGCCTGCACGCCGTGCGGCGCGGGCAAAGGCCGGTGCGGCGAGACGCGGGTTGGCGTGGCCATCGTGCGGCGCATGGGAACCGCCCTTGACCTCCGGCCCGAGAAACGGGAAGCGCTCATGCAGCTCACGACCTCGATAGATTTTCAGATCCAGTTCCCGCGCTTCGGGGGCAGCCGCATAGGTCTCCAACTCGGCGATTTGCTCCTCGTGGTAGCACACTCGCATCTGACCGCTGGCGATGAACTCCAGATCGTCGTCAATCAACTGTGGGAGACGCTTCCACAGCGCGAAGGAGCGGTTGGCCAGTTCCAGTTGGCCGAGGAAACGGCCTTGGCGACGCACGTTGCCGAAATTCACCCCGCTGGCGTACTGGCCGATCATGTCCCGTTCCAGAAGCACCACCGAGCGCCCGCGCTGACGCAGGAAAAAAGCCGAAGCCGCGCCCATCAAGCCGCCGCCGACGATCAGTACATCGATTTGTTCAACGCTCACCGCGACACCTCTTCGACTAGCCTGATTTCCTCGATCTGCATCGGCAGCGGCTTGACCGGTGCCTGACCGCGCTGACGACCGACACGTTCGACACACACGCCAGCCGCCGCGGCGATCACCTCGGCGCCGGCCTGCGAACAGTAGCGACCTTGGCAGCGACCCATGCCAACCCGGCTGAAGGCCTTGGCACGATTGACCTCGCAGGCGCCCTTCTCGCGCACCGCGTCGCGCAACTCGCCGGCGGTAATCATCTCGCAACGGCAGACGATCGCGTCGTCAGGCAACGTCCTGGCCTGCGTCGCAGGCCAGGGAAAGGCTTGGTAGAGGCCCAGGCTGAACTGTTCCATCGCCGCCAAGGCACATCGCTGGCGGGACAGTGCATCGGTGCATACGGGTTGCCGCAGATCCTGCAACAACGCCATGGCAGCCAGGCGTCCGGCGTGTTCGGCGGCGTCAGCGCCGCGGATTCGCGTACCATCGCCAGCGGCGTACACCCCCTCGACCGAGGTGCGACCGTCTTCATCGGTATCCAGCACCCACTGTTGGGAAGGCTCATGAAAGCGCATACGGCAACCGGCGAGGTCGGCCAACTGGGTTTCCGGGCGCAGGTGATATCCAAGGGCGACAGCATCGCAGTCGATCTGCAGGTTTTCGCCGTGTGCAGTGCGCACGCGTACTGCACTGACGCCTGTGCTCGCTTCGCCCACCAGTTGCTGCGGCTCGACACCCAGACGCACCGGAATACCCGCCAGAAAGAGTCTGGTCAGTAACTGCAGACCGGTGAACAACATCCTTGGTCGAGCCAGCAGTTTGGGCAAGGCGAATATGCGCTTGCGCAGCGGCGAAGTGTCGAGCACCGCGGCTACCTGTGCGCCGGCCTTGAGGTACTGGCTGGCGACCAGGTAAAGCAGCGGCCCGCTGCCCATGAACACCACGCGGCGGCCGATGGCAACCGCCTGCGCCTTCAGGGCGATCTGCGCACCGCCCAGGCTATAACAGCCCGCCAACTGCCAGCCGGCGACCGGCATCAAACGGTCGGTGGCCCCCGTGCAGAGGATGAGCGCATCGTACTCAACCGTCGTGTGCTTGCCTTGGCTGACGCAGCACAGTTCCCAAGGGCTCATGCTCCATACCAATGTATCGGGCCGATAATCGATCTGCCCGCGCAAGCGGTCGAAGCTGTCGTGCAGAGCTTTGGCTTTGTCCGCCTCGCTACCGTACAGAGCGGGATAGTCGCGAACGAAAGCCTCTGGTTGTCGACGATAGATCTGGCCGCCGTCGCGGCGATTCTCGTCCAGCACAATCGGCCTGATCCCTGCTGCCACAAGGGTTTCGGCGCAACGCGTGCCGGCCGGGCCGGCACCGACAATCACGACGCGCACATCATCCTTTTCAAGACCTTTCAGCCGCGCAATGGCCATGTAGCCTCCGGTTGTATGGTTACGATATCCAGCCCTTCGCGGACCTCGTTGGAGCAAGCACGCAGACGCTCGCCGCCGCGGGTCCAGACCCAGCAGTCCTGGCAAGCACCCATCAGGCAGAAGCCGGCGCGTCGACCCGGATCGAATTCTGACTGGCGCAGGGCCGACACCCGGGTCAATAACGCAACCATCAGGGTGTCGCCCTCCAACGCCTCGAGGGGTTCGCCATCGACCATCAAGCTGACCCTTGCCCGCTGCTTTTCGGCCAAACGTACGAAACGCGCGTTCATGCGTAGGTCCCCACTAATTTCATGCTGTTTGATCCTTGCTGTGCCATGAGCAGTTCGGCACTGTCGTGATGGCACAGGACCTCGCTACCGCCGGCGATGCTTCGTCGTGGCGGCGCGCTGCGATTGCAGAGCCCATCAATGCGCACCGGACAACGGTTAAGAAACGGGCACAGGTGCGTGGTTGTGTCGAGCGCGCCGATCGACGGCAGGTCGCCGTGAGAGGCATTGCAGCCTTCCAACCAACCCTGGCGCAGCTCCGGCACCGAATTGATCAACAGGTCGGTATAGGGATGGAATGGCACCTGGACGAACGACTCACAGTCTCCTGCCTCAATCTTGTGACCGCTGTACATCACCACGATGTCGTCACAGAGCGCGCGGACGGTCGAGATGTCGTGGCTGATGAAGAGGTAGGAAACACCCAGATCGCGACGCAGGTCACGCAACAGTTCGAGGATCGCCGCGCCTACCACGGTATCCAGTGCCGAGGTCACTTCGTCACAGAGGATCAGATCCGGCTCTGCGGCGAGCGCTCGCGCCAGGTTGACTCGCTGTTTCTGCCCGCCGGACAACTCGCCAGGGCGGCGCTGCGCGATGCTTGCCGGCAGTTGCACCAACGCCAGCAGCTCTGCTACTCGACGCTGACGTTGCGCGCCCTTCATCCCGTGGTAGAACCGCAACGGCCGGCCCAGGATCTCTTCGATGCTGTGGCGAGGATTCAGCGCAGTATCGGCATTCTGGAATACGAACTGTACACGTCGGAACTGCTCGCGGGTGCGACCGGCCAGGGTTTTGCTGAGCGGTTGGCCGTCCAGCAGGATCCGCCCGGCTGACGGCTCCGCCAAGCCGGCGATTGCCTGAGCCAGCGTGGTTTTTCCCGATCCCGACTCGCCGATCACACCGACTGCCGAACCTCTACGAACCTGCAGATCAACATCCTGCAGGACCTTTTTGACGCCATAGCAAATCTCCAGGCCACGGACGTCGAGCAGCACATCATTACCCGAAGGGGCCTCCCCCTGATCAGCCGTGTCACGTGTCGCCGACGGCTTCATCGCAGAGAGCAGGCTTCGGGTATAGGGGTGTTCGGGTTCTCTAAGTATCTGCTCGGTGCTGCTGTGTTCCTGAATCTGACCATTGCGCAGCACCACGATCCGGTCGGCCATCTGCGCCACGACCGCCAGATCGTGCGAAACGTATACGGCTGTTGTGCCTAACTCACGAACCACCTGCTTGAAAGCCCGCAACACTTCGATCTGGGTGGTGACGTCCAGCGCCGTGGTCGGCTCGTCGAGGATTACCAATGCCGGATCGGTGATAAGCGCCATCGCCGCCATCAACCTTTGCAACTGACCTCCCGAGACCTGATGCGGATAACGCGCACCTATTCCCTCAGGGTCCGGCAACGCCAACGCCCGAAACAACCCGACGGCCTTGGCTTGCGCCTCGTGCCTTGGCAGCGTGCCGTGGATTAATGCGCTTTCAATCACTTGATCCATAATGCACTTGGACGGATTGAATGCCGCCGCCGCGCTCTGTGCGATATAAGCCACAGTGCGCCCGCGCAACTTTGCAAGTTCGGCATTCGACAATTTGAGTACATCCACATCGCCGATACGTACCGAGCCGCCTACGATGCAGCAGCCACTGCGGGCGTAACCCATCAATGACAACGCAATGGTGCTCTTGCCGGAACCGGACTCACCGATCAGCGCCAGTACCTCGCCCTTGTTCAAGCTGAAATCCGCGCCGTGTACGATAGGTACGTCGACGCCCTCTTCATTGCGTGCGGCCACACGCAGGCCACTTACCCTGACGATTTCGTTCATTTCACTTCTCCGTCCCGCGCGTGGATCGCCCGCCGAAGCTGTCGATGAGCAAGTTGACCCCCATGGTCAGGGTGGCGATTGCCAGCGCCGGCACCAATACGGCCGGAGCACCCTCCTCCAGGCCCTGGATGTTTTCTCGCACCAGAGAGCCCCAGTCCGCGTCCGGCGGTTGTATGCCCAGCCCAAGGAAACTCATCGCACTCAGTAGCAGCACCACGTACACAAAGCGCAGACCAAAATCGGTCAGCACCGGACGAAGCATGTTCGGCAGTACTTCGATGAAGATGATGTACGGCATGGCCTCACCTCGAGTGCGAGCAACCCGGACGAAGTCCATGGTCATGACGTTGACCGCAACCGCTCTTGCAATGCGGAAGGATCCCGGCATATAGGCAAATGCGGCCATGAACAGCAGCAACGGTACGGAGGAGCCAAACGAGGCCACCATCAACAGCGCGAAAATCTTGTTTGGGATGGAGATCAACGCATCTTCGGTTCGGCTTATGAGTGCGTCGACCCAACCACCGGAGGCAGCCGCCACCAGCCCAAGCACCACTCCTGCCGTGCAGGCGAGAACGGTCGCCGCCAACGCTACGCCGATGGTGTAGGGTGCGCCATGCAATAACCGGCTAAGGATGTCCCGACCCAGGTAGTCGGTACCCAACGGAAACTGCCGGCTGAGCGGGCCAAAGAAGCCTTCGCTGGCCATCGCGTTGGCATCGTAGGGTGCCAACATCGGGCCGGCGATGGCCATCAGCGCCCAGAAGCTCACGATGAGTAGGCCTATGAAGCCGCCCAGAGTCAGCTTGAGCCGACGACGATGAGGGAGTGCAACGGTCTGTTTCAGTCCATCCTGATTGATGCCGTTTCCTGCACCCGGCTTTGGGGGAGTCATATCAAGTTTCATTTGCGCAGCCTCGGGTTGGACAGAATTGCACAGAGGTCGGCCAGCAGTACCAGCACCAGGAAACCCAGGCAGAACAACATTACGCACGCCTGGACCAGCGGCATGTCACGAGTGACTACACCGTTTACCATCAGGGTCGCGATACCCGGGTAGTTGAAGATCGACTCGACGATGACGACACCACCCAGCAGGTACGAAAGGCTGAGTGCGATGGCATTGGCGATCGGTCCGATTGCATTGGGCAGCGCATGGCGAAGCACCACCCGTATCGGTCGCGCGCCCTTGAGCACCGCCATTTCGACATAGGGACTGCTCAATTGGTCGATCAGCGCAGCCCGCGTCATACGTGCCATCTGCGCTACCAGGACACAGCACAGAGTCAGCACAGGCATTGCGTAGACGCGCACCAGCTGCCCGAAGGACTCGACCTCAACGTCACGTGACAGGGCCGACAGCCAGCCCAGCTTGACCGCAAAGATCAGTACTGCGACGGTGGCAATCAGAAACTCCGGTACGGAGACGGCGAAAACCGCGAGCATGTTGCTGTAGCGGTCAAAGATTGAGCCACGGTACATCGCTGACAAAATGCCGATCGTCAGGGCCAACGGCACCGAGACCAGCGCCGCGATCGATGCCAGGCGCAGGGTGTTGGGCAGACGGCTCGCGATCATTTCGTCGACCGGCATGCCATTGACCAAAGAAACCCCGGGATTGCCGGTAATCAATCCGCCCAGCCAATGCACGTACCTCAAGTACACAGGTTGGTCCAGGCCTAACAACGTCCGCATTGCTGCCACCGCTTCCGGTGTTGCGTCTTGACCTAACTGTTCCTGAACCGCGTCACCCGGCAACAGGCTGGTGAGAAAAAACACCACAAGCGACACGATAAGCAGCGTAAGCACGCCTACAGCCAGTCGACTGGAAACCAGGCGCACAATAGTGCTGTTCATAATGGATACCTTCACTTAATGACGACGCCTGCATCGACCCGCAGGCGCGCCTTGGTTATCGAGCTATCGTTGCGTTAGTCGCTCAGGCATCCAGCCATACGTGCTCGGCAAACATGTAACCCATCAATCCACCGAGTGGATGAGGAACCAGACCTTTCAACTTGACATTGTGTCCATCCAGACTGCTGGTGAATTGCGGGATACCGATCCCGCATTTTTCGTGTACCAGCACCTGCATATCGGCATACATCTGCTTGCGTTTGGCATCGTCGGTCTCTCCACGTGCAGCCACCAGCAACTGGTCGAATTGCTCGTTTTTCCATCCCGACTCGTTCATGCTGGCGCTGGACTGGAAAAACAGGCTGAACATCAAGTCAGCGGTTGGACGTGCACCGATGTTTCCGAAACCCAGTGGATGCTTCATCCAGTGATTGGACCAGTAGCCGTCTGCCGGCACCCGCTTGATGTCGAACTTGAGTCCGATCTGCTGAGCTGAAAGCTGCAATAACTGGGCGATGTCCAACGAGCCGGTGGCAGCTTCGGAGGCGACCAAAGGCAAGGTGCGACCGGCCATGCCGGACTTCTGCAAGTGGAACTTGGCTTTCTCCGGGTCGAACTGGCGCTGCGGCAGACCGGCGAAGTAGTAGCGGTTACTCGAGGCGATTGGCTGGTCATTGGCAATGGCGCCGTAACCACGAAAGGCGGCACGATTGATCTGTTTACGGTCCAGCAGATACTTCATCGCCAAGACGAAGTCCGGATTCTGGCCAGGGCCTAATTCATCGCGCATCACCAGATTGGTATAACCACCGGTTCGGGACTCCATCAGCGCCACCTTGGTACTCTCCAGGATGCGCGAAGTCGAGCGAGGGTTGACCGGGTTGATGAGGTCCACGTCGCCGGCGAGCAAGGCACTGATCCGCGCAGCCTCGTCCGGGATCGAGAAAAACTCGATTTCGTCCAGGTAAGGCAGCCCCGGCTTCCAGTAGCTATCGTTGCGTGCGCCGATCGAGCGCACGCCCGGCTGGAACTCCTTGCATTTGAAAGGACCGGTCCCGTTAGCAGTAGTGAAATCAGTGGTCCCGTCACGCACGATGAGAAAATGCGTAGTGGCGAGAATGGCCGGCAGGTCGGCGTTCGGGCTGGTCAAACGGATCAGCACCTCATCCGGGCCGGTGGCTTTCACTTCATCCAACTGTTGCGCGGTGGTCAGCGCTTTGGAGCCGACCTGCGGGTTCTTGTGACGATTCAGCGAATAGACAACATCAGCTGAGGTGAACGGCTTACCGTCGTGAAAGACGACATCCTTGCGCAACTTGATTGTCCATGAAGTTGCGTCAGTGGTATCAAACGATTCCGCCAGGGCCATGCGCGGCACCAGTGCATCGTCCAACGTTGTCAGGCCGTTATAGAACATGTTGTGGCGGCAGTAGTCGGTGTAGTTGGAGCCCTTTGCCGGGTCCAGCGTGTCGGCAGTCGAGCTGGTCGAACTGGCGACCTTGATGCGGCCGCCCCGCTTGCCTTTACCCGTCGCGCCGGCTGTCGCGCCAGCCTCGGCAGCGAACAACTTGCCGGCCTGGCCGAACAGACTGCTGGCACCTGCGACGGCCACCCCGGCCATGCCCAGCATACGCAACGCATCACGGCGTGACATGCCCCGATTGAGTCCCTCGAAGACACGCAGGCTTTGTTCGCCGGTGATCAGTGGGGAATCTGTTTTATTCTTGTTGTCAGTCATATCGGTTCTACCTGTCGATAATGAGAAGGCTCAAATGCTCACGGTCGAGCCTGAGCGACCTGTTAACGCAAACGACGGTCAAGCAACAAACCCAGTAGTTCGAGCAACGATGTCCGTGCACGGCGTTGCACGCGGACACCAAACAGCCTCAATGCAAATAATCCTGCAGCCGGTAATAGAGGCCCACTGCCGGCAAGAACCAGGGCTTGCCGAAATGCCCGGGAATCGCCGGCCAATCCAGTTCACCCCAAGGGTTGGCGTCGGCCTTGCCGTCCATGACCTCGGCCATGACCTGGCCCATATGCACCGACATTTGCACTCCGTGGCCGCTATAGCCCATGGAGTGATAGACGCCTCCATGTTGACCGGCGCGTGGCAGGCGGTCGGAGGTCATATCAACCAATCCGCCCCAGCAGTAGTCGATCTTTACTTGGGCCAACTGCGGAAACATTTGCACCATCGCCGCGTGTAGGATCTTGCCGCTCTTGGCGTCGGAGTTTCCCCCGGACATCGCGAAGCGGGCCCGACCACCGAACAGCAGGCGGTTGTCCGGGGTAATCCGGAAGTAATTGCCGATCATGCGGCTGGTGACGTATGAACGCTGTTGCGGCAACAGGCGTTCGATCAATGTCTTGGGCAGTACCTCGGTGGCCACGATGAAGCTGCCCACCGGTACTATTCGACGACGGTACCAACCGAGGCCGCCGTGCTGGCTTGCGCCCGTGGCCATCAGTACTTGCCCAGCGTGCAGGCTGCCTCGGCTGGTATCGACCCTATAGCCACCGGCCTCGGCCTTCCAGCCCTGCACGGTGGTCTGCTGGTAGATAAGTGCACCGTGCCGCGCTGCCACTTCAGCCAGACCGACGCCGAAGCGGCCCACATGCATCTGCACGCCGTTACGCTGGAGAAGGCCACCATGAAACTGGGCCGAGTCGACTTCGGCTCGGGCCTGCTCCGCGGACAGCAGCTCGACCTCGGCGTCTACCTCACGACGGATGATCTCGCATGTCCGCGCCAATCCCTCGTAATGCTGGGGTTTGGCGGCCAGCTTGAGCTTGCCGCTACGCCGCATATCGCACGCGATCCCCTCCTCCTTTACCAGTGTGACCACACTCTTGACCGCGCTTTCATACGCACGGTAATAGGCGCGGGCCTGCTCGGCTCCGAGACTGGCGACCAGGCTGCCGTAATCCTGGGCAACACCGGTGTTGCAATGCCCACCGTTACGCCCAGACGCCTCGCCGACCACCCGGCCGGCCTCCAGCACCGCTACGCTTGCTCCCTTAAGGGCCAGCGCCCGGGCCGCCGATAGACCGGTAAAACCGCCGCCGACGACTACAACGTCGACTCGCGCCGGCAGCGCGCCAGTCTGAGCCCCGGTGAAGACCGGTGCGGTATCGAGCCAGTAAGATTCACTGTGCATGTGCACCCCTTGCGCCTTGAAAACCGACCGTTAAGGATCAGAGACCGACCAGTCCGGCCAGTCCGCCGATATCCGCGATCTGACGGTAGCTGTAGCAGGCGTTACCCGGCTGTTCGTGACCGCGAGCGACAAAGGCCTTGTTCTTGATCTTCATGTCTTCGGCCGGCATCAGGTCGTAACGGAAGCTGGAAGATACGTGCAGCACGTCTTCCGGACCGCAGCCCAGGTTGTCGAGCATGAATTCAAAGGCTTGCAGGCGCGGTTTGTAGGCCTGGGCCTGTTGGGCGGTATAGACCTTGTGGAAAGGCACGCCCAGTTTGTCTACGTTGGACATGATCTGTTCGTCCATCGCATTGGAGAAGATCACCAGCGGGATCTTGTCGGCGATCTTCGCCAGGCCGGCGGTCACGTCTGGATGCGGACCCCAGGTCGGCACGGCGTTGTAGTAGATCTGCCCTTCGCCGCGGTATTCGATACCCCAGCGCTTGCACAGACGCGACATGGCGGTATCGAGAATTTCATCATATGGCCGCCAGTCGCCCATCACCTGATCCAGACGATAAGCGGTGAAATCCTTGACGAACTGGTCCATCTGCTCAGGGGCGACGCGATCAGCGAACAGCTCGCGGGTGACCGGGCCCATCTGGAAATTGGTCAGCGTGCCGTAACAGTCGAAGGTGATGTACTTGGGGCGAATGAAGCTCATTTGGGCAGTCCTGAATGTTGATTAATCGGGGCGACGATACGTCGCAGCACCACAACTTCATTACAGCACCAAGAAACCAGCATATGACGTTAAAAGCGCGAGCCATCCAACATAAACCACCGTTTTATCTGCCCCCTCCAGCAGACTTTGCGGACCCCTACATAGCGGGCCAATTGCAGCCCTGATACTCCCCCCGAAACGTGTTCCCCCCCATAGAACCCGCTCTAAAGCGTCACGCTCGAAGAAATGCTCCAGGCACAAACGTCAAACGGGCGCCCCGAAGGAAACGCCCGTTTTAGTCATTACACTCTTGTACACCACTTTCGACGGCATTTTCTGCGGTCATCCGCAACTTCGCTCAGTAGCCTCGAGAGCGGTCAATAACGTCCAGGAGCGGCTCACCCCGCTGATGTCTGCGAACGTTCTCAAGCAAGATTGGCGCTGCCGATTCGGGCTGCGTCATGCTCGCCACGTGAGGCGTCAGGAATACTCGCGGATGGAGCCAGAAAGGGTGTTCCGCAGGCAGGGGTTCCGGATCGGTCACGTCGAGAACGGCGCGCGACAGCTGTCCCGTGTCCAACGCTTCGAGCAGATCCGCATCAACAAGATGCGGACCTCGCCCGACATTGACCAGCGCTGCACCTGCAGGCAGCAGCGAAAACAGTTCGCGATTCAGAATACCCCGGGTGGTGGGGGTCAGCGGCAACAGGCAGATCAGCACGTCGCACCCTGCGAGAAAGGGTTGCAACTGATCCGGACCGGCGAAACTCTCCACGCCATCCATCTCACGCAGCGAGCGGTTCCAGCCGCGCAGGTCGAAGCCGTAGCTCGCCAGTCGCTCCAGCACGGCACGCCCCAACGCGCCCATGCCCATCACACCGATCGTGCGGGCCGAGGCAGGTGGCACCTCCAACGGATCCCAGACGCGCGCAGCCTTCGCCGCCACGTAGTCGAAGAAGTCGCGATGCAGCGCCAGAACGGCGAGGCTGACATATTCCACCATGCCGTTGATGATCCCTGGCTCGACCATCCTGACAAGTGGAACGTGCTTGGGCAGCGCGGAAAAATCGACATGGTCGACACCGGCTCCAGAGGAGAAGAACACCTTCAGTCGAGGCAGCTTGGCGATGAACTCCGCCGGTGCCTGCCAGGCGATAAGATATTCGACCTCGTCAAGGTTGCCAGCATCGGGCCACACCCGAAAATCGAGGTCCGGTGCGTACTCGGCAAAATAACGCGCCCACGCAGCAGCGCGCGGGGCATCCGATCTATAAAGAATGCTCATATCAGGTCCTACCAGCCTCCTACCCAGCCATCGAAGAGCCCTTCAGGAAGTGTTTCTTCGTTTGCACCACGGAGAAAATCGAAGTCGCAGCCCAGATGAGCCTGCTCGATGTGTTGGTTGTATAAATTCCGGTAGCCACGCACGTGCTGGGAGAGAGGCGGCTGCCATGCCTGGCGCCGACGTTCGAGCTCTTGCGGTTCGACGCAAAGCTCCAGTCGCCGTGCCTCAACATCCAGCTCGATGATATCCCCGTCTCGAACCAAAGCCAGCGGACCGCCGATCGCAGCTTCTGGAGAAACATGCAGCACAGCGGCACCATAAGCAGTGCCACTCATTCGAGCATCCGAGATGCGCAGCATGTCACGTACGCCGCGCTCCATCAGATGCCGCGGCAGAGGCAGCATGCCCCACTCCGGCATCGCCGCGCCCACGGGCCCGGCGTTGCGCAGAATTAGCACGCTGTTCTCGTCAATGCCTAGCGCAGGGTTATCAATCTGGTCGGCGATCGTTTGCACGTCTTCGAACACCACAGCCCGGCCGCGATGTCGGAAAAGCTTGGGATCCGCCGCACAGGTCTTCATCACCGCCCCGTCCGGCGCCAGGTTGCCCTTGACCACGACCATCGTCTCGCCAGGCTTGACCGGTCTGTCCAGCGGGCGAATTACATCGCTATCGAAGACCTCTGCCGTCTCGAGTATTTCGCTGATCGTGCGGCCATCGACGGTGCGTGCATCAAGATGCAGCAATGGCTCGAGGACTTTAAGCAGGGCCGGTACTCCACCCGCCGCCATCAGTTTTTCGGTCAGGTGTTCGCCGGCCGGCTGGACGTTAGCGATCAGCGGCACACGTCTTGCGATCTCGTCGAAGCGTTCCAGCGTCAGAGGAACACCGACGCGGCCGGCAAGTGCCAAAAGGTGGATGATGACGTTGGTCGACCCTCCCACCGCGCACAACAGGGTAATGGCATTGTCGAAGGCTCGCGCATCGAGCACTTCATTCGGGCGGGGATTGCCATCGCCAGCCATGCGTACGCTACGGCGTCCCACTTCGCGGGCGATCTGATGACGACGCCGGTCGACTGCCGGAACCAGGCTGCTGCCAGGCAACGACACTCCCAGGGCCTCGCAGATGACCGCCATCGAAGACGCGGTACCCATTTCCGCGCAATGACCGGCGGTCCCCATCACGCTTCGCTCGAATGCAGCGAAATCCCCTTCGGTGCGCTCACCGGCACGCAGCTGGTCGACCAGACGCCAGACGCCAGTAGCGTTCGCCAGATTGCCACCAGTTGCAGAGCGGGGGGTCGCCGGACCGCTGGCAAGGAATATGAACGGAACACCCGCGCTCGCGGCCCCCATCAGGAGGGCTGGCTGCGTCTTGTCGCATCCGCCGAGCAGCACCACTGCATCGAAGGGATAGCCGCGAATGGTCTCCTCGGCTTCCATTGCGAGAAGATTTCGGAACGGGAAGGACGTCGGCTTGATGATGTTTTCGCTGATTGACATCAATGGAACCTCGAACGGGATTCCGCCCGCCTCCAGAATCCCGACTTTGACCTCTTCGGCAAGCGTGCGCAGATTGAGATTGCACGGATTGATCTCGGACCAGGTGTTCAGAATGCCGACGACAGGACGCTCCATGAGGTCTTCTCGGCTCCAGCCGGCGGTCGACAAGGTCGAACGATGCACGAAGCCAGGCAGGTCATCCTTGCGAAACCAGCGCGCGCTACGGAGCGGCCGACCGTCTTTTGTTTCGTTATCGCTCATGAGGTCACCTTGTGGGCCTATGTTCGGAAAGATTGATGAGACAGATTCGTGGCATGACGGGGATACGGCACAGCATCGCACCGCCTCTTACCGAGGCGGTGCGATGCATGTTTCTCAGAGACCGACCAATCCGGCCAGCCCGCCGATATCCGCGATCTGACGGTAGCTGTAGCAGGCGTTACCCGGCTGTTCGTGACCGCGAGCGACAAAGGCCTTGTTCTTGATCTTCATGTCTTCGGCCGGCATCAGGTCGTAACGGAAGCTGGAAGATACGTGCAGCACGTCTTCCGGACCGCAGCCCAGGTTGTCGAGCATGAATTCAAAGGCTTGCAGGCGCGGTTTGTAGGCCTGGGCCTGTTGGGCGGTATAGACCTTGTGGAAAGGCACGCCCAGTTTGTCTACGTTGGACATGATCTGTTCGTCCATCGCATTGGAGAAGATCACCAGCGGGATCTTGTCGGCGATCTTCGCCAGGCCGGCGGTCACGTCTGGATGCGGACCCCAGGTCGGCACGGCGTTGTAGTAGATCTGCCCTTCGCCGCGGTATTCGATACCCCAGCGCTTGCACAGACGCGACATGGCGGTATCGAGAATTTCATCATATGGCCGCCAGTCGCCCATCACCTGATCCAGACGATAAGCGGTGAAATCCTTGACGAACTGGTCCATCTGCTCAGGGGCGACGCGATCAGCGAACAGCTCGCGGGTGACCGGGCCCATCTGGAAATTGGTCAGCGTGCCGTAACAGTCGAAGGTGATGTACTTGGGGCGCATGATGCTCATTTGGGTAGTCCTGAAGGTTCGTTGAAGTCGTGTTCTGCCAAGCATTTTTCCAGCCCTGTCAGGAGCCTCTAATGCGTCGCAGCACCACAGCTTCATTACAGCACCGTCAACCCAGCATATGGCGCTTAAAGCACCAACTACTCGACACAAACCGCCGTTTTTAAACTCCCCCTCAGCAGACTTTGCGGCGAGGTACAGAGCTGCTCGCCTGATGGCCGTATCAAGCGCGAGGAAGATGTGTCATCCAGGGCATTTTTGGTTTTATAGAGAGTGCGCGACCGTGTCAGTCGTCAGAGTCAACTTGATTTAGCACAAGCGAAAACGCCCTTCCATGAAGGAAGAGCGTTAATCTGCGAATACTCGCAGATAGTCCACATTACTATCAGCAACGAGCGACTACTGGTCAGCTTTGTATATCTCGGCAATGTCACACAAGTCCCAATTGCCGCCAGACAACACCACGCAAACCTTTTCATCGGGTCGGACTTTTATGCTGCCAGCCAACAGTGCACCAATACCAATCGAGGCGGCCGGTTCAGCTATCAACTTCGAATCTTTGGCAAGAGCACGCATACCCTCGATGATATGTTCGTCTTCAACAAGCACGATTTCGTCGACATACTTCTCGATGATGGGGAACGGATTTTGACCTGGGACACTTATTCTCAGTCCATCCGCAATCGTATCTTTCAAAGGAAGCGACGTCCGCTCTTTATTTATCCGGCTGTGATAATACTTGGGTGTCAAGGCGGGCTCTGCGCCGATTACGCGAACAGAGGGTTTGGTTTCCTTGATGGCAGTGGCGATGCCTGAAATAAGCCCGCCACCGCCCATCGGAATGATGACCGTGTCGACATCCTGCAGATCTTCCAATATTTCACAGCCTATTGTTCCCTGACCCGCCATTACCACAGGATCTTCGAAAGCATGTACAACGGCGTATTTGTTTTCTTCAGCAATTTCACACACCCTTTTCCATCTCGCGGCCGTATCACCATCGAAAAGGATGACCTCTGCGCCAAGGGCTTTCGTGTTCTCGATCTTTATTTGACGCGCGGTTATCGGAAGTACTAAAAATGCCGGTACGCCCAGCATTCTGGCGGCGTAAGCGAGGCCTTGGGCATGGTTGCCAGAAGACGTGGCAATGATGCCGTTTGCGATCTCTTCCTTGGAAAGTGACAGCGCCTTGTTCAAAGCTCCGCGAATCTTGAAGGCCCCCGTGATCTGCAAGGTCTCAGGCTTAAGGTAGAGTTGGCAGCCGACAGCCTTCTCTATTTTTTCCGCTCGCAGCAACGGTGTGTGTTTGATGTGGGGTTTGAGCCGTTCCTGGGCTTCTCGAATATCCTGAATGGTCGGGTAGTTACGCACAGTGCTTATCCTCGCAGTGAATGCATTCAACAAAATTCAAAGAAAGCCCCAACGCCATTATCCAAAGCATTGCGGTATATTTTTTCGGCTGTAGTGTTGTCTTGTATGGCCATACCCGTGGAGTCGAAGATGGTAATTTCTTCGTCATTTTCTCTCCCCGGCTTATTACCCAGCAGTATCTCGCCGATTTCCCCATGGATATCGTCTTGGGTAATGATCTTTTTATTCAATGGGTGCCAGGTCTCGCCTTTTTCTATGCATTGCCCTATTGAATCGTTGACTGTTTTTGCATGCCTGAAAATTTCAGGGTCCAGCTCCTGCTTACCTTGCTGGTCTGTACCAATGGCAACGATGTGAGTACCTGCCTTTACCCAATCCGCTTCTACAAGCGACCCTGTACCACGGGTCGTAGTAATCAAGATGTCCGCCTGCTCAACAGCTTCCTTTTTTGAACGGGCCATGATGACGGGAATGCCGAACTCGCCCTCGATATCAGCCTTATATTTAGCCAGCGAATCCGGGGAATTGTCCCAGGCATGGATTTCCTCAATACTCATGACTTCATTGATGGCCCGAATCTGCATTCTTGCCTGATTACCCGTACCGATAGAGGTCACTTTTTTGGAGTTCTTTCTTGCCAACGCTTTTACGGAAACAGCTCCGGCTGCACCCGTTCTGAGGCCAGTAATCAAACTTCCATCCATTACGCAAATCAATGCGCAGGTCTTGGCATCGAACAGTAAAATGGTGCCCATCCCGCTCGGTACGCCGTGAGCTGTTGGATTATTGTTAAACCCGCCAGAAGAGGCTTTCATGGAAATCACTTCGTTGGCTTTGTAGTAGCCAAGCTTGAAGTCAATTTCCCCTCGCGGGGGTGGCAGATGTATCCCTATATAGTCAGGCTGCTCTACCTGATTGCTATTGAAAGCTTTATAGGCTTCTTCTACCGTACCGATGACTTCCCGGATCGATATTAATCTGCTTACTTCTTCTTTTTTTAGCAGCAGTGTTTTCATTACATGACCTCTAGGGTGACGGCCTGCGGCAGCGCATTACCGGTTTATCTGCACCTAAGTATGGTGCCGAGCGCCGAGCAGAAAATCTCGAATCCTCCCTGCATACGCAATTTTTCCGATAATTTTCTACCTCCAACAGCGAAATCTAACGCCATGCCCCGCATGCGTTGAGTCTAGGCGAATAGCCAAAGGCACTGAGCCGGCGTCTCTCCTGAGGACATCATGGGTGAGAGGCATACCACCCGCGATCAAGCTGAGCTTCTAGTGCTGCGTATGTTCCGTCATCCGCAGCAGAAACTTCCAAGCACACCTTCGAAAACGCCCGATTCTGCGATCACGGGTCCTTAATACGACAGTCCACTTCGGACCGCGCGGACTAATATGGGACCAACGTGAAGAGGTCCATGTCGGGGCCGAAACCGCGCGCCATCCACTCAACCGTTGCGTATCGATCCACATCCGACATTACGAAACGGTGGAAGCTCTACCCCACTTAATTTTAAGGCCTGGAGAATAGAATGCCGGCTCCCTTGATAACCATTGCGTCCACACCGGAGCTGCCAAAGAGTGCCGATGCTGTCGTCATCGGCGGCGGTATCATCGGTGTATGTGCCGCTTATTTCATGGCCCGCCAGGGGATGAACGTCGCCGTCATCGAGAAGGGGCGCATAGGCGCCGAGCAGTCCAGCCGCAACTGGGGCTGGTGCCGCCAACAGAACCGCGACGCACGTGAGCTGCCGTTATCGACCCAAAGCCTCGCGCTCTGGGAAGAGATTACTGCCGACCTTGACGAAGATCTCGGTTTTCGTCGCTGTGGTTTGTTCTATCTCTCGGATAACCAGGCCGAACTGGATGGTTGGGCAAAATGGGGTGACTTCGCGCTTACTCAAGGTGTTACGACTCATATGCTGAGCAGCGCCGAAGCCACACAACGAGGCGCGGCAACCGGCAAGCCCTGGTTGGGAGGGGTTTTTTCGCCGTCCGACGGTATCGCCGATCCGTCGCGGGCGGCGCCGCTGATTGCCAAGGGTGTACTCAAGCATGGCGGTTCGATCCACCAGTTCTGTGCCGCACGAGGCGTCGAGACCGAAGCCGGGCGGGTGTCGGGGGTCATTACTGAAAAGGGAGTAGTCAAAACCCGTCAGGTAGTTATGGCAGGCGGCGCATGGGCCTCATCTTTTTGCGCCCAGCTCGGTATACGTTTTCCGCAGGCGTCGGTGCGATCGAGCATCCTGTCCGTCATGCCGGGTGCCAAAGGACTTCCCGATGCGCTTCATACCAGCAACGTGACCGTCACGCGGCGCGGGGATGGCGGCCATACTCTGGCCATTTCCGGACGGGCCTGCGTGGACCCGACGCCTCAGCAACTTCGGTTCTCCCCCTCCTTTCTCCCGATGTTCGCCAAGCGTTGGCAAATGCTCTCCCCCGGCGATCTGCAGGGTTGGCAGTACGGACACGAGACACTGCGCAAGTGGGCGCTCGACCAACCTACACCGATGGAGCGCGTTCGTATCCTGGACCCTCGCCCGTCAGAGGCCATCCTGAGGGAAACCCTTGCCCGAGCAAGGCGCCTGTTGCCTGCATTGGGTAGCGTACCCATTCAGGCTGGTTGGGCAGGCTATATCGACAGCACACCCGACGGCGTCCCGGTCATCGACGAAGCGCAAAACTTGCCCGGCTTCATTCTCGCCGCCGGCTTTTCGGGTCACGGCTTTGGCATCGGCCCTGGTGCCGGGCGGCTCATTGCCGAACTGGTGACGGGTAAGACGCCATTTGTAGACCACACCCAATACACGCTTGCCCGTCTTAACAAAGGGGTTTGGGGCAAGGTTTCTGATTTCTGATCCTACTTCTTCGTTATTTGGCGGAAGCTTGCTTCCGCCTTTTTTTACCCGCGCAATCCCCCCCACATTTGCTACGGATGGGTTCGACGTCAGCCCGAAAGTGGCGGGCACAGTCTCACCCTCCTGCGCACTTACAGTTTAAAAACGCGGTGAGACTACGCGACACATCCAGACGCGAAAGCGGCTCTCTCGCTAGACGACGCCTGAAGAGAAAACTCGCCCATGTTTTTTGTTCGCTGACGGAATCAGAGCACTTCGTTAAGGCGATTTCCAGCGTCTCAGCCGTAAAAATTCTGTCGATATTTGCTGCCGACTTTGGTCCCGAATTGAGTCGTAGATGCGGTCTGATTCGCCATTTTTTATGCAATCTACCGAATTGGTTTTGGCCTCTTGTCAGGCGTCCCAGCAGCTGCGATACAGCCACCGCCGACAGGGCATCCAATGCGGTTCGCTGGCGTTATCAGGCATTGCCGACAACGAGCCACACCCTCGGATTTGCTCTGGGCAGTTCACCGGTCTGCCGCAAAAGCGTTGTCCCGCCGTCGGGGCAACGACACCTAATAAAAATTCAATGGAGCACCCCATGAACGTCGTGAAACACAGCTGCCTTTTCCTGGCGGTCACCGCCACGGCCTCGCAACTGGCAATCGCAAGCCAGCAGGAGGAAGCCAAAGGTTTTATCGAGGACAGCAGCCTGAATCTGCTCAACCGTAACTTCTACATGAACCGAGACTTGCGCAACGGTGGCAGTAACAGCCAGGGCACCAACGGCGCCAAACCAGCCAGCGAGCGCAACGGTTATCGAGAAGAGTGGGCGCAGGGCGCTATGCTGAACTTCGCCTCAGGCTTCACTCAAGGCACCGTCGGCTTCGGTACCGATGCCTTTGCGTACGGCGGGGTCAAACTGGATACCGGTGGGGGCCGGGTCGGCAACGGGCTGCTTCCCATCAGCAACAATAAAACCTTGGACGCTAATGTGCCGGACTCATACGGTGAAATTGGCGGAGCGGTGAAAGTACGTGTTTCCTCCACGGTGCTGAAATTTGGCGAACAGCGGCCAACCGCACCGGTTTTCGCCATGGGGGACAACCGCTTGCTGCCCGAAGTGGCCACCGGTTTCCAGCTGTCGAGCAAAGAGTTCGATGATCTTTTTCTGGAGGCCGGTCACTTCACCGCTTACAACGGTAGAAACTCGACCAACTCCAATGACAAGCTGACCACCAGCTACGCAGGTGTCGAAGCCGACAGCGTCGATTTCCTCGGCGGCTCCTACAAGGTCAGTGACAATCTTCGCCTGATGGCCTACACCAGTCGAGCCGAAGAGGTCTGGCGCCAGTACTTCGGCAGCGCTTCCTACACCATCCCGCTGGCCGAAAAGCAATCATTGAACTTCGGCTTGCTTGCCTACAAGACCAACGACGAAGGTGAGGCTCGTGCCGGCAAGATCGACACCACCAGCTGGTCTGCCAAGGCCGCTTACACCTACGGCCCCCACAAAGTCAGCCTGGCCTACCAGAAGATTGATGGTAACGAGACCTTCGACTATATCGGTGTCGATTCCATCTGGTTGGCCAACTCTGTGCAGTACTCGGATTTCAACAGCCCGAACGAACGGTCCGTCCAGATTCGCTACGACATTGACATGGCGAGCTTCGGTGTGCCGGGCCTGACGTTTATGACCCGCTATATCAAGGGCGACCAGATCGATTTCACCAAGGCCGATCCCTCGGGGGCCTATTACCGTGCCGGTGCTGACGACGAGAAGGAATGGGAGCGCAACATTGAAGCCAAATACGTGGTCCAGTCGGGCTCGGCCAAGGATTTGTCATTCCGCGTGCGCCAGGCCACTCACCGCGCGAGCTCGTATGAGAGCGACGTGGATGAAGTGCGCCTGATCATCGAGTATCCACTGAGCATTCTGTAACGGTATTACCCGGTCGGCTTTTCCCTCTTCGGGCCGGTCGGTTTTCTTTAAGGCTTTCTCCACGTTCCCTTAGCCTGAGGCGCCCTTTCGGCGCCTTTTTTTCATTCTGGGTGATTTTGCCAAAGCCCCTTGCGCTGTTTCCATTCGGAAAAAACAGGCAAGTATTTACTGCCGATAGCTAGCCCCGTTCAAGTCAAAAATTGGGCTCATGAACCGGTGACTTGGTGAATCTGCCGAATTGAATCCACCCCCTTGTCAGGCCCCAACGCAAGTGGGATACAAGCCTTATCGTCGGTGAAAATTTCACACCGGCAAACCTGTTAACGGAGTTCTGCCATGTCCGTCTCGTTGCGCTATCGCCCCATGACCAGTGCCGATGTACCTGCGGCACACGCCTTGTCGGTCCGATTGAAGTGGCCTCACCGCCTGGAAGATTGGGCCATGTTGCAGCGCATCGCTGAAGGCTTCGTCGCCGAAGACGGCGAGCACTTGATCGGTACCGCATTCACGTGTCCCCAAGGGGCGTATGCCACCATCGGCCTGGTCATCGTCAGCGACGATTACCAGGGCCAGGGCATTGGTCGCAAATTGATGGAGCTGGCGCTTGAGGCGTCCACGCCACGCACCGCCATCCTCAACGCCACATTGGCTGGCGCCCCGCTGTACATCAGCCAGGGATTTGTCGAGTTCGGTCTTATCCAACAACATCAGGGCCAGGCAAAAGTCATCGATACCCCTACCCTGCCGGTAAACGAACGGTCTCGCCCTTTGACCGTGTCCGATCGGGCCCGCCAACTCGAACTGGCCAATGCCGGCAGCGGACTTGATCGGGAATCCGTCCTCAACGTATTGCTTGATGTCACCGAGCACGCCGTTGGTATCGAGCGCGATGGCCAGTTGTCCGCCTTCGCGATCCTGCGCGCCTTTGGCCGCGGTTATTGCGTCGGTCCGGTCATCGCGCAGACGGCCGATCAGGCCAAACACCTGATCGGCTCCTTGCTGGCGCAAGTACCGGATACGTTCGTACGCATAGATGTACCCGCCGATTGCGGCCTGTCCGATTGGCTCGAGACCGCGGGTTTGAAACAGGTCGACAAAGTCGCCCAAATGGCTCGCGGAACCCCGCCTCAGTCCGTCGGCGACGTTAGTCAATACGCCTTGGTAACCCAAGCGATTGGCTGATCACCAACGCACACATCCAGCTTCTTGACCCACCTCTACATGGAGAATCCTGATGTCAGAACCCACCACAGTGCTGCTGGCCCGCGCCGACGGCAATCCTGTCTCGACAACGTTCACTCGTGGACCTTTGGGTGCAGGGGATCCTTTTGGCGCGCTGCGCAAAACGGCCTATGCAAGTCCGGGGGAAATCGCAGCCGGCCTGGTCGAAGCCAGCGGACAATTCAGTATCGAGGATTACCCTTACTCCGAAATGATCGTGGTCCATTGCGGTCGAGTCATCCTGCAAAGCCTGGGCAGCACCCTGGAACTTGGCCCAGGTTCCAGCGCCGTGATCGGCCGTGGTTCACAGCTTCAGGTCGAAGCACACGACAATGCCCGTTGGGCATTCTGCGCCGATATCCAGAGCATCGATGAACGCAATCCCGGGCTGACTGAGCTCAACCCGCTCGCCGCGCTGGCGCCTTCCCAAGGACTGGACGCCGCGATTCTGCTCAGTCCAGCGCCTCAATGCCGCTCCAACAGTATGTTCATTGAAGAACCGACCAAACTGAACATTGGCGTCTGGGACTCAACGCCCTATACGCGCCGGGGGCGTCCGCACAAACTGCATGAACTGATGCACTTGATCGAAGGCCGCGTCACGCTGCAGGCGGCGGACGGAAGTGAATTGACGGTCAACACCGGCGATACCGTATTCGTACCCAAAGGCGTGCCTTGCGCGTGGAAGAGCACGGTCTACGTTCGCAAGCTCTACGCCGTCAAATAAACGCGAAAAATAGCTGGTGCCTGCAAACCATCAATCTGCAGGCGCCATTCGTATCGGTCGGGCACGCGAACGCACTCGGTGGTTAGCGTTTCGCCAGGGACGCCCACTTGCTTCGGAGCGCACATCATGGGAATAGGCGGCATCAGTATCTGGAAGTTCCTGATCATTCTATTGATCGTGATCATGCTTTTCGGCACCAAACGCCTGAAGGGTTTGGGCTCGGATATCGGTGACACGATAAAGGGGTTCCGTAAATCTATGGAAAACGACGACGAGTCAGCCATCGACGACCCCGCGCGCCAAGCTCGCGGCGCTCAATCGCAGATGTTGGAAGAACCGACGAAACAGCACTGAACCCGGCTACGTCCAGGTGAAGTTGGTTCGACATAAACATTGATTTTCCTTAATCGACTTTAACAACGGCACATCGGGGCAAATTCGGTGCAGTAAATGGCATCAGGATTATGTCGCTGGTATTGCCGGTACCGCTCTATAGGAGCCCGTTGGATGACAACCCCATTTTTGATTGACCCGCAAACCGCCCGACAGCTTTATATCAATGGGGGCTGGTCGGTTCCGAGTAATGCTGCCACGCTGCCAGTAATCAATCCGGCTACCGAGGAGATTTTCGCCGAAGTCGCACAAGGCACCTCTGCAGACGTCGACCGGGCGGTTGCGGCGGCGCGAGCAGCGTTTGCCGGCTGGTCCACTACACCTCCTCAGGCGCGTGCGCTCATCCTGGGCAAAATCCATGAGCTGATGCTCGAGCGAAAAGAACTGCTGGCGCAGACCCTGTCGCACGAAATGGGCGCTGCCATCAGTTCCGCCCGGGCAATGCAGGTTCCTCTTGCCGCTGAACACGTTCGGGTCGCCCGCGATCTGCTGTCCACTTATCGCTTTCAGACGGTTCAAGGTGGAACCGCGATTGAGCGCGAGCCAATAGGCGTCTGTGGTCTTATCACTCCATGGAACTGGCCGCTTTATCAAATCACTGCGAAGGTCGCCCCTGCCATCGCGGCCGGATGCACAGTGGTGCTCAAACCAAGCGAACTTTCGCCTCTGAGCGCTCTTCTGTTTGCACAATTGGTCCACGACGCGGGCCTTCCACCAGGCGTATTCAATCTGGTGAATGGAAGTGGCCACGAAGTAGGCGCAGCGATGGCTGCACATTCCGACATCGATATGATTTCGATCACCGGATCAAACCGCGCGGGCGCACTGGTTGCGCAGGCGGCCGCGCATACAGTCAAGCGAGTCACCCAGGAATTGGGAGGCAAGTCCCCGAACATCCTGCTTCCCGACGCCGACTTTGCCAAAGCCGTGCCTCTAGGAGTCATGTCGGCGTTTCGCAACGTCGGACAGTCGTGCAGCGCTCCGACAAGAATGATCGTACCCAAGGACAGACTGGCACAGGTAGAAGCCCTCGCAGTCGCAACCGCCAATGCGATAATTGTCGGCGATCCGCGCTCGGAGGATACGGTGCTCGGCCCCATCGCTAACGAGGCCCAGTTCAATCGAGTACAGGAAATGATCGAGGCGGGACTGAGAGAAGGCGCAAAACTGGTTTGCGGTGGACCAGGTCGTGTTCAAGGTTATGAAAAAGGCTTTTACACCCGGCCGACTGTGTTCTCGGAGGTTGATTCGGCCATGCGGATCGCGCAGGAAGAAATTTTCGGTCCAGTGCTGTGCATCATTCCTTATGAAACTATCGATGACGCTGTCGAGATCGCAAACGACACCGTGTATGGGCTGGGTGCTCATGTGCAATCTCAGAACCTGGACCTTGCACGCGCGGTCGCCTCACGTATACGCGCCGGGCAAGTACATTTGAATCACCCGGCATGGGACCCAATGGCACCTTTCGGCGGGTACAAACGTTCTGGCAATGGTCGAGAATATGGTGTTTACGGTCTCGAAGAATATCTGGAGACCAAGGCGATCATTGGATTTTCAGCACCACTTTAAAGTCCTCTTGAACCCCTAGACTCGCTTCGCTGCTCTAAGTCGGGCCAGTCGGCTCGCCTTTGCACAAAACAAAAGGTAGCGATGATTTATCCACTCGAGCGGCTGCATTTGGCCGATTCTGTTGAAAAAGTCGGCCATGGTTTCTTCGCTAGAAAAGTACGCGCTTGAGATTGAAATCTTTGGATCGATCAGAAGATTCTGGGCTCAGATTTCGCGTAGCGGCGCGCAATAAAGGCGTTTTCAGCGGTCAGAATGCGGGCAGTTTGGAAGAGCCGACTTTTTCAACAGAATCGGCCCAAAAGCGGTCATTACCGCTAGGGCCAGAAATTACCCTCTCAACTCATCCAAAATCCGCACAGCCGGATGTCGTCGGCGAATATTCCCACCGCCGTCAGGCGGGCCCAGGTACATAGCTGTTCGTGCCGCGAGTACACCGGGACACCAGTTACGTTTAAGTTGGCCAGGCGCACCGATAGCGACCACTGTGTTTCATGCCCCGCGACCCAGCAGGCCCGTGTCTCTCGAATGGCGTGCTGCTCGACCAAGGGGAGTAGCGCCTCTTCCTATATATCTTCGACGATAATCCTTCCAACTCCGTTCGGCGCTGCAATTAAACAGACGTGCCCACCCATTCACATGCCTAGCAGTGGGCCCCTCAGTTTTTATCGGGAACGATTGAAAGAAAGTAATTAGCTTGGCGCTTTGGAGTCATCTTTTTCGATATGGCGAAGCGATGGGGGGGCTGTCAGCCAACGCGACAGCCATTCGTACCAGATCAGCGAAGGATCGGGCATGCATTTTTTTCATTACGCGAGAGCGATAGGCCTTGATTGTGACTTCACTCAAGTTCATCTGTCCCGCGATCTGTTTGTTCATCAGGCCTTTTACCGCCAGTGCCATGACTTCCTCTTCACGCGGGTTTAGCGAATGGTAGGCAGCATGCAGGTCTAGAGTTCGCCGTTCAATGTCGCGACGGTTTAGGTCGATCTGAAGCGCGGTGGACACAGCATCCAATAAAGTTTGTTCGCGAACCGGTTTCACTAGAAAGTCCACGGCACCGGCCTTCATCGCCATAACTGACATCTCGATATCGCCATGGGCGGTGATAAAAATAATTGGGATTGTCCTTTTTAACTCAGACAATTGGCGTTGGAAGTCCAGACCGGAGATACCAGGTAAGCGCACGTCCAACACCAGGCAGCTTGCGCCTCCGGATACTGGATGAAGTAAGAATTCCGCAGGAGTCGAAAAAGCAACGACATGCATACCAGTCGAACGCAAAAGATTGCTCACGGCGTATCGAATGGAAGCATCGTCATCAACTACGAAAACAGCGGCATCGTGAACATGCGTTTTACTAGATGTCAGACTCATGCACTAACTCGTAAAAGAAAAATATGAAGCGCCCTAACAAATAAGAGCTCAGGGGATAAAAAATTCAGGGTGCGATTTTTTCCGTGTACAGTCGTGTTTCACTGATTCACCACTGGCAACGTGAACTGAAACGTGGCACCGCGGTGCTTGTCGGCGCTCGCCTTCAAACGCCCACCATGGGCCTCAATGATTGAGCGGCAGATTGAAAGCCCCATGCCTAGCCCGGTAGCTTTGGTTGTGTAAAAAGAGGCGAAAATTTGTTCAAGGTTCTCGGAGGCGAAACCAGGTCCCGAATCGCTAACGCTTACCAAAAGGAAGCCTTTGTCCCTCGCTACTGTACTTATGTGCAAACCGCGCTCGCCTTCGGGTGTGTTACCCATCGCCTCAAGAGCGTTCATGATCAGGTTGAGCAGCACTTGCTGCAGCTCGACACGATCACCAAAAACTAGCGGCAAATTATCGGTGAGTTGGGTCTGTAACAACACGCCACTCTTCGTAATCTGACCGCGTGTGAACTCGATCATTTCAGTGATGGTTGCGTTCATATTCAACGGGATTTTTTGCGGTGGTGCCTTGCGGATGTATCCCCGGATTCGCCCCAGCACATCCGCAGCCCTGTTGGCATCCTGGATCAAGCGAGCGAGCACCTGGTGCACCTCGTCGAGTGCTGGTGGTTGAATGTTCAGCCAACGCTGCGCGGCATTGGCGTTGAGGATGGCTGCGGCAATTGGCTGATTGACCTCATGTGCGATCGAAGCCACCATTTCTCCCATAGTGGCGACACGGTTCGCGTGGGACAGTTCGGTCTGCACTTCCCGATAGCGCCGCTCACTTTCACGCATTTTCTCTTCCGCCAGCTTGAGCTCGGTCAGGTCAAGGATGAAAGCTACCCCTTCCTTGATATCTGCATCGAACATGGCCAGACAGACAATTGCCGGCAGCGTGCTGCCGTCTCTCTTGAAATACTCCTTTTCGAAAGGCTGCGCGTGACCGTTGCGAGCCGCTTCCAAAATTGATCGCTCACTGAGATCGCGATACTGCGGCACCGTCAGATCGCGCCAGTGTAGCCGGTTCGAGGCAAGGTCTTTGCGGGTGTAGTCAAGCATGTTCAAAAAGGCATCATTGGTCTCGACGATTAGTCCGTCGTTATTCCAGACCACGATTCCAATGATGTTGGCATCCACGAGGCGTCGAATCCTCGTCTCACGCTCTGCAACTTCACGATAGAGCCGGGCATTTTCCAGCGATATGGCCGCTTGTGACGCTACCAATTTCAGTATGGCGATACGGTCCCGATCGAATACGCCTGCAATCAAATTGTTTTCCAGGTAAAGGGCACCAACTAGCTTGGTCTGAATCGTTAGTGGCAGACAAAGAATTGAACGGGTGCCTTTATCAATGATGTAAGAGTCAGCAGCGAATGGCGATTCGGCAGCAGCGTTGACCAGGACGATACTCTCGCGGGTGCGCAAAACATGATAAAGAACGGATTCCGGTATTAGCTCGGCGCTGACTGGCGCATCGCGCAATTGCGCCACATCATCTCCGGTAGTCACTTGCGCCACGACACGGGGCTCACCACAGCCTGACAAAACCAGCAGCCCGCGTTCGGCACCGGCCTGCTCGATAGCTGTTAACAGCACCTTATCAATTAATTTCTCCAGAACGATTTCGCTTGAGACCGCTTGGGATACCTTGAGCACAGTCGCCAAATCCAGATGATCCACTGCCGCAGCCATGGTAGTAGTCGGGCCGACGGCTTGTTCTTCTGGACGCAGCGACGGGTACAGCGCATCAAGTTGACGGACCTTGCCGTCAGCTCCCCACCGCAGATAGCCGTAACGGGCATCCTGCAGATAAACCCTGGCTATTTTCCCGAGCCCACGACGGGCGTAGAAACAAGACGCCAGTTCATTGGCGAGTGCCTCTATCTGAATGAAGCCACTCTGTTGCGCCAATTTGATGGCTTGCTCAAAAAGCAGCTCGGCATCCATCACTTGCCCTTTGACCCGGGCGATTTCCGCAGCGATCAGCGTAGCCCGACTTGCGAAATTCTCAGGACACTGTTGTGCCCACATCTGCAGCTGCCGAAAACTTGCTTCCATCACGACAAGGTGCTGTGCGTGCTCACACTCTGGCACGGTGTCACACCACGCTGCCCGAACCAGCGCATGATAGAAATAGTATTCAGCTTCCTCGAAGAATGAGTTGGATGTCCAGAGCAGCCGCTGCGCACGAGTACCAGCTGCCATGGCCGCCCGAAAATTGCCGGCCATGTAGTACGCCTGTATTTTTCGTACCCAATACCAACATTCTGCGAGCGCTAAATCTGGACTGCTGGATAGATAGGCTTCGCTCGTCAATTCATCGAATTGCTGATCGTCAAAACAGCCGAAAATTTTCGTCTTGCCTCGAAGCATTCGGATGAACGCAAATTGCGTTTCGATGAGATTGGTTACCAGGCCAAACTTTACTTTGATGGCATATGCCAGTCCCCGCTCAGCCTCGCATTGAACATCAGACAAAGCCTCTCCGGCGAACAACGCGTCAGATGTGAGGCTATTTCCCGCGTAAGCACCGTACGGCAAGTCTCCAACACGATCTGCGACCGCGAACGAGCGGAGCAGGAGGTCCCGACAATCCGCCACTGGACTCATCCAACGTGCAGTGAAGTTCGAGAAGCAAAGAAAGGTGCTCGGCTCGAAGCGTGTCAATCCACGTTGTTCGACCAGCTCGCAACCCAATTGTCCGAAGCGGTACCCTGCCTGATAGTCACCAAAACGACGTCCGGCAACTCGGAATAGATTGGCATAGTGCACGCACGATGCATCACAGTTACCGCGTTCGAGACTAAGGCAAACTGCTTTACAGATGGACAGACATGTTAGGTTCGCATCCGTCTGCAAAGCAGGGGGAAAGAGCTTGCCCAAAACGCTGACTGCCATCAGAGATGGGATGTCCTGCATCAGTGGTAAATCGACAAGCTCTTCGATTTCCCGTGCACCCAGCAGCGACCAGATTCGGCTGTATTCCTGCCATACATCATCGTCCGTTGGGTGGGCTGACCATTCAATGCCTACATACCGCAGGAAGTCCAGGCAAACAGCAACCGAGGCGTCACTGCGATCCATCAACAGATAGACATCCATATGCAGGCAAGCGACGTTTGCGCGGTCGATTACGGTCATTGCGCACTTGGCCAGCGCGGTCAAACGCTCATCGGCAACGATTAACTCGCCGGTGAGGAATTCGCACTCAGCCCGGTTCAATTCCAAAGCAAAGCTGAGGTCATTGCGCTTCGTCCCGCAGTCCTCACTCAGTAGCATGGCGCCGGTAGTGAGGTAATTGAGCGCCGAGACGTAAGCCGATGACGCTTTGGCCCGTTGGCCCGCGATAAGGTTGTATTCGGCGAGTTGCTCGCGGTCGCACTGCTCGGTGAGTAAAGCAATGCCACGGTTGAGCTGGCCGACTACGTCGAAGATCGCCTCCTCTACGCATGGCAACTGAGCAGAAAGCAGGCGGCCGATTCGCAAATGCATGTGGGCGCGCGTCTCCTCGGGAATCGATAAATAGGCGGACTCATGGATACGGTCATGAACGAATCTGTAGGCACCATCCGATCTCTCAATAAGCCCTTGACGAATTGCCTCCCACATCAACGTTCGCAATTGTGGCTTGGGCACCTCCATGGCAGTGGCGAGCAGTTGGAATTCAGCGATGTGCCCCAGGCAGGCAAGCCGTTGCAACGAATGCTGAGTCTCGACTGGAAGGCGGGTTAACTTGTCGACCATCAGGTCGCCAATATTGTCGGTGTAGCCCTTGGTATGGATACGGTCGGGATCCCAGGACCAGTGATTCAAGCGATAGTCGAACTTCAGCAATCGCTCGTCGGTGAGAGTTTGCAGAAACTGAATCACGAAGAAGGGGTTACCAGCAGTCTTGTCGCGCACCAATTGCGCTAGAGGTTCTACCCGATCGATCTGATCATCGAGTGCTTCAGCGATCAACTGTTCGATGTGGTTCTTGGTAAGGGGGGGCAAGTTTATTTCTTCGACACTGCTACCAGCCTCTCGGATGGCCTTGATCTTCACCGACAAAGGATGCGTGGCGTCCACTTCGTTGCTTCGGTAAGCGCCGATGAGCATCAGGTGTGGTGTATATGTGTCGGTCATCAGGTTCTCGAGCAATTCGAGAGTTGCTGCGTCAAGCCACTGCAGGTTATCGAGGAACAAAACGAGTGGGTGATCGACGTGTGCGAAAGCACCGATAAAACGGCGCAGCACCCGCCTGAATCGACATTGCGCCTGCTGTGGATCCAGCGCCGGAACAGGTAGCGGTTCACCGATGATCAGCTTTAATTCGGGAATCAGGTCGGTCATCAGCCGCGCATCTGGCTGCAGTGCATGCTGCAAAGCGCTGCGCCATCCGGCCAGTTCTCTCTCATTTTTTCCCAACAGGTTACGGACTAGACTTCTAAAAGCCTGTACCAGAGTCGAATAGGGGATGTCGCGGCTGTATTGGTCGAACTTTCCGGAAGCAAAAAGCCCTTGCGGTTGCACCGCCACTCTGTTGAGTTCATTGACAACCGAGGATTTACCGATACCTGCATTGCCCGTGACCAATACCAACTCAGGTCTGCCGCTTACAGTAATCCTGTTGAAAGCGTTTTTTAGGGTTTCAATCTCACGTTCGCGTCCGAAGAGCTTTTCAGGGATTTTTAATCGATCGGATGTGCCAAGCTCGTCAAGGTTGAAGGGCTTGATCCGCCCCGTTTGCTGCAATTCGGCTGCACACCTGCGCAGATCGTGTTCGACACTGGCAGCGGTTTGATAGCGCTCCTCCGGAGCTTTGGCGAGTAATTTTCCGACAATGTTACAAAGGACGCGTGGAATGCTGTCGACTTTCGAACTAGCAGGAGCTGGTTTTCTGGCGATATGACAATGCACCCATTCGATAGGGTCGATGGCGCTGAATGGCAGTGTAGCGGTGAGCATCTGGTACAGAGTAACCCCGAAGGAATAAAGGTCACTTCGCAAATCAATCGAGCGATTCATTCGGCCAGTCTGCTCGGGAGACATATAGGCGAGTGTGCCCGCAATCATCTCCGGCACCCGACGCTCACTGGACAATCGGGCGGCTAGACCAAAACCTGTGATTCTGGCCTGTCCATCGAAGCAGTTAACCAGAATATGGCCTGGTTTGATGTCTTTATGGATAAGACCTCGCTGGTGGAGCTTACCCAGTGCCCTCGCGATACTAATAGCATGCTGGAAGAATGGTGCAATATCCATTGGAGACGTCAGCAACTGCTCTAGCGGGTGTCCATCAGGATCCTGAAGGATCAAATGCATTTGTCCGTCTGTACGTAATATTTCCAGTGGCATAACTGCCCAACTGGTATCCAAATCCTCTTTCAACATAAATTCGTTGGCAAGTCGGGCAAGGCTAGCCGGTAAAGGCTGTTGCGCGGCGGGCTTTGACAATAGCACGCTACGACTACCTTCTACGTCCGAACGTAATACTCTATAGAAGACACGTTCACTGTCTCCCCATAATATCTGCATGTTGGGATCCATCTAACTTTAAAAACCAATTATTTCGCATCGTTCAATCCGCTTAGCCTGTCTCGACATTTGGCGGCCGGAACTTGAAGAAAGCGGGTCGAGTGCGCGCCAGCATTCAAAGAATTGAGAAATGTCCGTTTTTCATGATTTTTATCAAAATGAAAAAATGGGTGCCTGGATGAACTGCATACCATGTCATTGAATAGCTGAAGATGCACTTAGACTAATATTCAGTTTTTTATACCTAGATATAATCTAACGAAGAACATATTGACGGGGCTAACGGGAGTTTAAGCTAATCCTTATCTACGCCCAGCTCTATTAGCTGGAATTTATCTGGCAAATTTTGTATCAAGCGCAATCCTAATGTCTCCGCAAATTACACTGAAGTATGATTGTGACTATTAGTCGAAGTGAATATTTTTGCCGACCAATATTTTCCCAATATTAATTTGCACAAAGGATAAAAGCATGAGCACACTAATCGATAAACTACTCCTGACCCGTGCTGGTTACGGCGTGACAGTTCTGCGAATTTTCGTCGGTTTAATCTTCCTCGCTCACGGCTCGCAGAAAATTTTTGGCGCGTTCGGTGGTTATGGCTTGGCCGGGACTGCTCACTACATGGAAAGTCTGGGACTGACGCCTGGTTATCTCATGGCGACGCTCGCGGGCGGAACTGAATTCTTCGCCGGTCTGGCATTCATCATAGGGCTACTAGTTCGTCCTGCGGCATTAGGGTTAACCATTCTGTCTTTAGTGGCGATTTTTTCGGTACACATCAGTAACGGATTGTTCATGGCTAACAACGGTTATGAGTTTGCGCTCGCCTTACTCGGTGCATGTATTTTGATCATGCTCGAAGGTGCAGGAAAGTTTTCCATCGACCATGCAATCGCACGATAATCTACTCTGATTGTCGAGTTAGCATTTGGCAGTGCCTCGAAATATGTTCGACTGAGAAGCCGACAACGATGTCGGTTCTCAGTTGACCAAGCTACTCCCGCTATTCGAACCGCACTCGCATTCCCGACATCGCCAGAATAATGATGATCGCCACCAGCGCCGCCATCACCATCCCCGCCGCCAACACACGGCTCGCCGTGCGCTCGCTGGCATTGTGCGCCAGCATCACGCCGCGCAGTCCGCAGAAGGCGTGGGAAATCACGTAGAACACTGCCAGGAAGTAATACGGCAACAGACGGATGCTCCACGGGTCTTTCAACATGCCGGTGGGCGCGCCGACGGCGAATCCCCAATCCGTGTCGATCTGAAAGTGCACACGAGCCAAGTAGAGCACGGCATTGATGTGGCTGGTGATCGCGAACACGAGGAACACACCGCCGGCGATCTGGAACGTGCGAATGGCATCGGCCTGCCGATCGGTCAGGCGCCAGGCCATGTAGGCGCCGCTGCCGATCAGGAACACGAAAGTTAGGGTGAGCAGCGGTTCGATGACCGCTGAGCGATAAACCACCCGGAACACTTTCATCACCGCGGTGTGAGCCTCAGGGCCGAGCAGGCCGAAGAAGTGGTTGCTGAAATGGAAGCCCAGATAAACCACCACAGCTGCTGCGGCGACACCGTGCCAGAACCTGACTCTGTGCTTGCCCTCCACCAAAGGTTTGGGTTGCCGCGGCGTTTTGTCCGCAATGGCGATCAGACCGATGAAGGAAGTCCAGACCACGGTCAGGAAACCGATGTCCCAGGTCGGTTTGCCCAATAGCAGGAAGATCACGCCGGTAAAGACGAAAATCGGCGCCACTGCGCCCGACACCAATGCCACTCGACGCGCCAGCACTTCGGCTGAACTGGGCATCGGATTATTCCCCAGGCGAATCGCACAGAGCAGCCCAATCAAGGGCATGAAAATGGCGAGCATCAGCACCAGCCCGGCCATCAGCCATGAGGCAACACCCGCACCCTGGGTGATCTTGACGCTGTAGGTGTTGAAGCAGATCAGCAGAAAGGGATAGATCAACGCGATGATCGGTCCGATAAACCATTCCGTCTGGGGCTTGACTGCTGAAGCCGTCGAAGCCGACTGCATCTGATATGTGCGCATAAAAAGTACCCAGTAGCATGAAAACCATAAGGAGGTGATCATCTTTGTCCGGGACTGGACTAAAGTATTGATCCAGTTTTCAACAATCTGATTGAGCCACTTCAGGCGCCATCCATGAACGACAGCATTTCCAGCCAGGTCACCTGGTCCCTCGCCCTCGATGCTCGCCAGGAGGGTGAAACCCTGCAGAATTGGCTCTACAGAGCGCTTCGTCAGGACATTCTCGGCGGGCGCCTGCCGCGCAATCATTTGCTGCCCGGCACACGCCATCTCGCGGCGCAATACGGTCTGGCCAGGGGAACGGTTCAGGCGGCATACAACCAGCTGCTGTCCGAGGGTTATCTGGAAACCGCGAGGGGCAGCGGAACACGGGTCAGCCTCACTCTGCCCCACGACCACCGCGCCTTGGCGCGCCATGCGCCCAAATCCACAGTACCAATTGAGGCGGCGCCCCTTCTGCCCGTTTCCCGCTGGGCACGTGAGCTGGTCGAACAGTCCCCCGCGTTTCTGCTGGATACGCAATTCCAGACTAAACCCTTCGTTCCGCATTGCTGCGATGTCGCCAACTTCCCGATCGATATCTGGCGGCGACTGCACGCCAGACACCTGGCCGCCGTCCAGCCGACGATCCTGTCCAGGCGGACCGCGCAGGGCTTACCGGCATTACGCCAGGCCATCGCGGATCACCTGGCGATCGCCAGGGGCGTAGCGGTGAGCGCGGAACATATCGTGCTGGTCAGCAGCGTGCAGCAGGCCTTGGATATTTGCTTGCGACTGATTATCGAACCGGGCGATACGGTGTGGATGGAGGATCCGGGTTACACCGGTGCCAGGCAGATCATGCTCGGCGCCCGTGCGAACGTTGTTGACGTACCTGTAGACGAATTGGGGATTGTCGTCGACGAAGGCATCAGGAAAGCGCCGCACGCGCGCTTTGTCTACGTGACGCCCTGTCGACAGGCTCCCATGGGGGTGGCCCTGTCACCGGACCGGCGCCTGACGCTGTTGCAGTGGGCTCGAGACAATGGCGTCTATTTGTTTGAGGACGATTACGACAGTGAGTACCGGTTCATCGCCAAACCGATCCCCGCGCTCAAGAGCATGCCCCAGGGCGACCGCCATGTGATCCTCGCCGGCACCTTCAGCAAATTGCTGTTTCCCGCCATCGGGCTGGCCTACCTGGCGCTCCCACCACAGCTGGTCGAGCCTTTCACTCGAGCGATGTCCCTGACCGCACGCAATGCCAACAGCCTGGCCCAGGCGGTGCTGGCGGACTTCATGACCGAGGGCCATTTCGATCGTCACATCCGCAAGATGCGCAAGCTCTATGCCGCCCGTGCAAGAGCGTTCGAAACCTTGTCCAAGCGGCTATGGGCCGACTTCATCGAGTTCACACCTATCCACGCCGGCCTCGACGTAGCGGGACGGCTGAAGAGTTTTTCAGAACCCGACGCAATGGCGTTGCTGCAAAACTGCGGTATCGGTGCCTTTCCCCTCAGCCGGTACACTCAAAGCGTCGAAATGCCGCCGGGTCTGGTGATGGGATTCGCCGCGCACACAGAATCGAAAATTGAGCAAGCAATGTCCTTTGTCGCACAAGCGCTGCTTGATCCTCATCACTCCAACAGAAATTGATCCTTGACCGATTGCGGGGTTCGGACGGTGACTAATTAGTCGAATGATCGGTTCCAGCAACCGCAAAGAACGACAATTCCCTCTTTGCTATGCGTGTTGGCATTAAGCTAGCCGCTAAACGGCCCAGAAGCTGGAAGCCGAAGGTCCGCAATTGGCCGCTCAAAGACCTGCCCGCTGTGTCGCGCATAACGGGACTTTCGTTCAATCGGCCCCCGCACCTGGTCTCACTGCGGGGGTTGGCCCGCCGCTACCAGCTCCCCAAGGACTGGTCTACCATGGTACTGCCCTCTGGTTTAGCCCCTCTGCACGGGAGTCGGCCATGCCCGAAACACCCGAAGAACTGATCGGGCAACCGTTGTTGCCCAACGACCGAACGCAAGCCGCCTGGTTCAACTTGTTGACCGCAATCATGGGCGCGCGCTTGCCCACCGACGCGCGCCAGAGCTACCACCAGGCATTGGGTTATCTGGCCGCCTTGCAGGATGCGGAACTCATCGATACGGTCGACAGCACGCTCATGCAGGCCACCGCCCAGCGCGCGCTGAATGATGCCTTGCAGCGCTTGCAGGGAAAAAGATGGTGACCGATATATGAGCGATCTTGACGCACATAACCCGTTTGCCGGGCTGAACCTGCCGCCGGCGGTGCAGGCCCAGGCGCTGAAACTGTGGCAGAGCATTTTGCGCGCGACCACCGTTTCGGACACGCTGCACGCTCTGGACCGTGCGGAAGGTTTTGTGCTGGGTCTGGAAACGCTGAAGGGGCTGAACACGGCGAGCCTCGAAGGTCTGTACCTGGCCTTCGATGGCGCCGCGCAAGCGAGGCAGATGCAGCTGGGGGTTCGAAGATGATCGGTGAAGGCATCCATGAAGAGGTGCTGCGCGTGCTGGTCGAGCAGAACGCGATCCGTGAGGTACGGGTCGGCCGAGTCGCGGGGGATGACACACAGTGGTCGCTGTCGGTGCGACTCGGCAGCCCGAGCGCGCGGCTGATTCCGGTGCGATCGCGGCGCGAGCAGCTGCGCACCTGGGCCAGCCTGACGGCCGTCGGGCGGTTCGCCGATGGCATCGGGTTGCGCGGGTTTATCGTCGAGCTTTGAAGGCGATAGCGGCAACCAGCCGCCACCGCCTCACCCTCGAGTCAGTCACATCCGCCACGATGGCTGTCGGTCGCCTACCCCTCGTTTGAACTTCGAATGTGATTTACTGTGCAAATACACAGTATTTTTCTACAGCGAACCTTTCCATGAACTTCGATCAGGCCAAAGCGCTGAGACTGCAGCAGTGGCGCTCGACCCTCGACGACCACGACTTTCGTTTGCAGAACCCGGAAGCACATCGACACACCCTGCTTGCCATGAGCGCCACCTTGTTCAGCGAGGGACTGATCGACGCGCTGCAGCAATTTGACCTGAACGAGATGGCGAATGCGGCGTACTGGCACGCGGTGGAGGAACTGCAGAGCTATGCGGTCCACTATTGCGGGGCCTCATCCTACGACGTGATCGACGGCCACGGCGCGCTGTTCGGCAAGATCGGCCGCTCGATTTTTTATGCTACCGAGTCGCTGGCCGACGCTCACCCCTCCTCCTACGACGGCAAAGTATATCGCGATGCCAGCGGGGCCAACCTGGTGCTCAACCCCTCTGGAGAGATTGCACGGATCAGCGGGCTGAGCCTGACACTCCCGGACGGTAAGCAGTACAGCCTTATCGAGACAGCCCGCACCATTGACGGGGTGACCTACGAGCCCCTGGATGATGCGGACACCTACCGTGCCCTGATTGACGTCGCGCAAGTGGCCCACGAAGGACGCGATCTGCGGACCTTCGAAAAGTTACGCCCGCTGATTGATCTGGCCTGCTTTCGTCTTTGCTCGGCTTGCTGGGATCGTTTCGACCAGCGCGAAGACTGTTCAGCCTGTAGCGGATCGGGCTTTGTGCCAAAGCGCCCGCTGCCTGGTCTACCCTGAAAGCACCCTTGGAGAACTTGGCCATGTGTGGACGCCTTTCTCAATATCGCGGTATTCACGATTTTGTCGCGGCACTGAGCATTCCCAACGCGCTGCTCAACTACGCTGGCGACCAACCCTTTGATCGCTACAACGCCGCCCCGACGACGCAGCTCGCCCTCTTCCACCAGGAAGGACATTACCTGCGCGCCGACATGGTGCGTTGGGGGTGGCGCCCACACTGGGCCAAAGACCGCGCTGCGCCGATCAATGCCCGTGTGGAAAAGGTGGCCCATGGCCCCTTCTTCCGCTCCATCTGGCGGCACCGGGCGATCATCGCCATCGACAACTGGTTTGAATGGGTGGACGAAGGCGGGCCGAAAAAGCAGCCGTATCTAATCCGCCACCGCGATCAATCACCGATTCTGTGCGCAGCGATCGGTCAATATCCGCATGCCGAACGCGAGCCTGCTGAACATGATGGCTTTGTCATTATCACCGCCGACAGCGCGGGCGGCATGGTGGACATCCATGACCGGCGGCCGGTGGTGTTTTCACCCGATTTGGCCCGGGAGTGGTTGGATCCTTCCACTCACAATGAGCGTGCCGAGCAGATGGCTTTACTGCAGGGTGAGCCCAGCGAGATGTTCGAATGGTTCAAGGTGGACAGGTCAATTGGCAACGTGCGGAACCAGGGACGCGCCCTGATTGAGCCGGTGGGAGAGATTGAAGGTGGAGACTACAAGGGCAATGGCTAATAGTTTGGGATTGTCTTCACGACGCCATCCAATACATCACCAAGAGTACCACTGAGACCCAGACGATCGTCATGATCAACGAAAGACCCACGAGCTGCTTGTCCATAACGCACTCACAAACGACGATCCTTCAGAATGCGCTACAACCTCCTCCGCAACAACCAGTGGCCAACCGCCATCGACTGTGTCGGGATTCGCTGTCGACGCAGTTATGCGGAAATGGAGATGGCCGCCTTCTCTGTTGCGAGCGGCTGCTTTTGGCCGAACGCTGTCGGTTGCCCATGTACGGGCGTTGGATATGGGATCAGTTCATCTGCCAGAAGTGGAGTGAATATCCAATAGTTATTCTGTGCGGACGACTGTGAAGTTTCAGAACACATGCGATGGCAGTGGGATGTGTTTATTGATCTCCTTCTGCATGTCGTTTCAGTGATGGACGTCCTTCTCGGCGAGTTGCTGAACATCGAACTGGTTGGATGACTTGGAAATTGATGCGTTGAAAGCGGCTATTTCGGATGATTTTTTTAGTGGATTTAATTATCTATGAACACAGCGGGCCTAGTGAAGGAGAAAAACAAGCGCGAAGCCTACAAACACGGCTGTCTGACGCTATCAAGAAGGCTCTCAATGAGGCCATGACCTCATTGCCATGAGACGGAGATATTTTCTACGGTAGTAATTCCACCGGAGCACACGCTAGGCTTTCAGCGATCTGGTACAGTTTTTCCACCGTGAGATTCACTTCGCCACGTTCAATCCTGCCCATGTAGCTTCGATCGATTTGGCAAATCAGGGCTAGCATGTCTTGCGATAGTCCTTTCGCCTTCCTCATTTGCCTGATCTTTGTCCCCAATTCTTTCGCGAGATTCCCCATAGCCGCCTCGACACGTATGAGGAAGGACTATCGTGGGTTTGCGGACGAATCAGCCACGGACTATAATCCGTATTTTGTTTGCGGATCAACGAGATGCCTGCATGAAACAAGATGTATTCAAATTCGACAGGCAGCTTCATGATCTGCTTTGCCAGCAGTTTTCCGTGGACTTCACAACCCGGCAGCTTCGAGACGCGTACGCGGCTCTGCTTCATCCATCGAGCTACCGGCTCGCGGACGTGCGAATTTATGTTTATGAGCAGATTCGCAGGCTGGTTCGGGTTGGCTGGGTGGAGATGAATGAGCAGCGTCAAAAGCGGGGACAAGTATTCCGCTTGCTGCAGATGCCGCAACAACTTCAGCTGGTACTTGTAGATAGCTGCTTTTCCAAGATCGTCGAACCTGCGGATATTCCAGCAGATGAGGAAAGAGAAAGCCCCCTTCCTTTGTCTACCTCAATGGAATTGACTTCGCCTGACGATGAGGCTCGGCTTCAAGCAATGCTGAAAGAAATACGACTCGATCTGCTCTCCTCCATGGGCGAGACAGAGCGCTACAAGCAGTTGTTTGAGGAAATTCCTCATCTGAAAGGGCGTCTTGAAACGGTGTATCTGGAGGTGCGCGACAGAAGCTCCAAGCTTCTTGGCCATCTGCGTGCAATTGAGAATACGCTTAAGGCGATTTCGGCCGCATGAAAGCCTCACTCAGGGTATGGCAGCACGACTGCATAAAGTTGGCTTTAGAGCACTACACGCAGCAACCTCATTTTTTTTGCCAAGCCACTCCTGGAGCCGGCAAAACAAAAATGGCCGCAGAGTTAGCCAAGCACTTGCTCCAACAAGACAAGATCGATCTCATCCTCTGCTTTGCTCCGTCACGTCAGACAATGAATGGCTTTCAAAAGACGTTCACTGCCGTCCTGGGAAAGCGTCTGGATGGATTGATTGGTGCCGTTGGTGTCGCTTGTACATATCAGGGAATGGAGTATCGAGATGCCGCATTTTGGAGATTGTTCGACGACTATAGGGTGTTCGCCGTCTTTGATGAAATTCATCATTGTGCGGGTCATGACTTGCTGCTGAGCAATGCATGGGGACAGCAGATTGTCCAAAGGATTCAAGACAGAGCCACCTTCACCCTTGCTCTCTCGGGTACTCCTTGGCGATCTGACCAAAAGGCAATTGCGCTTGCTCGATATTCGCATCCCGATGGAATTTTGATATGTGACTTCCGATACGGTTTACAGGAGGCAATCGCTGACGGCGTATGTCGATCGCCACGTATAGTCGTGTTGGATAACAGCATGGTCAGGTTGACCGAAGCCCTATCCACGGAGAGTACCGTTACGACGTTTCCAAGCATTGCTAGGCTGCTTTCTGAATCCCCCGTGTCATACGAAAACTTGCTCTTTCATGACGACATCCTGCGGCAGATTTTGTTGATGGGGTGTGCCAAGTTGCGCGAAACCCGAAAATTGCACCCTGATGCTGGGGGGTTGGTGGTTGCCACAAACATTGAACACGCTCATCTCATAGCCAGCATCATGCAGGCAGATGGTGAGGCGTGCCAAATCGTGACCAACAAGACGCCGAACGCACAACAGGTCATCGACGATTTTAGACATGGGAGCTGCGCCTGGATTATTGCGGTAGGCATGATCAGCGAGGGAACGGATATACCCAGGCTGCGGGTGTGTTGTCATTTGAGTCGTATACGTACCGAACTGCACTACCGTCAGGTACTGGGTAGAATTCTCAGGTGCTGCAGCGATTCAGATGATGAAGCATGGCTGTATGTCCTTGCAGAGCCCGCACTCCAGCATTTTTCGGAGCGTTTGGCCAATGACCTGCCCGACGATCACGCGGTGTTGAGCGTCGTGCGCGCTTCGGAGTTCGGGCCCGAGAATCAGGTCGATGACCAATCAGAAGATCCGAATGGACTCGAGATAGCCATCCTCGACGGTTCAATCAGCGGGGCGTTTGCACGAAAGGGAGGCGACCAAGCCATCTCAATTCTCGGCTCATCTGAGCGCTCCATTTATGAGCTAAATTTTTCTCAGCAGTACCGAACTCAGCTTTTGAGTGTGTGCTGAAAGAAATGTAATGCGCCGGGGGCTGGTGTTAGGAGCAGTTTCGCCTCGTTCGCCCGTGACTACACCGTGCGAGCGCAGCGAGTTGGAAGCCAACATTGATGTGGTTGATACAGGTCATTGCCTGATGGCCAATGTGAGAGGCTGTTATGCGGAAACAGAAAAACAAACGAAAGAACGAGCCATTTATCAAGCCCATCATGGCGATCAAGATAACTCGGGAAGCGCGTCGATTGCTCGCTGGGCGTTCAGCTCGTGCTAGTCGGTTTCTAGATGCGGTATCAATTGTTGACAAGAATCTAGAACCCATTGGCAGCCTGGCTGGGGGAAAATAGATGTAGCCATCATCAACGATGCTTCGGAGCTCCCCTCATGCTTTAGAGGTTCTAAGGAGCGGACCAAGGTGGGGTTTCAAGTTAGAGACGAAGCTATCTCCGATGTAAAACTGTTTTTGATAAGCGCGGTGTATGAGTGTTGATTATGTCTACTGAAGCCATGCTTGCGAAGGCATACCAATCGTATAGGGCCCATCTGGAAGTGATGCTCCATATTCCCTCCTGCGCCACGGACGATGATATCCACGCAAGAATTGCAGCTGGTCTTCCGACCTCCAGTTTAGACTCGTTCTGCGAACACTTCAGTCCAGATCTACTCGACCGTGCAGGATTTGCCGCTTTGAGTACGAACCAAATGCAACCAGCGCTTACGCAGCTACTGAGTGAGAATGATGGCGCGTACCTAGTTCGCATTACGCAGATTGTTGCATTGGCAGATGTTTTTTTTGGTGATGAGGCGAAAGCCAGGCGCTGGTTGTCCACGCCAAAAAAACGTTTTTCTGGAGAAACGCCGATTGCGATGCTTTCCACTTCACAGGGCATGTGGCGAGTGGAGCAGTTGATAATCCAGGCTGCTGAAGGGATTACATTTTGATTTACGTTCGATCTGAGCAGTCTCTGCACCACAACTGACCAGAATCTGCCACTGAGTCAAAAACTTCACATAGTGGTAATCGTGCGCTTGAATTTAGAGTTAGCAGATAGATGGCGGGCCAAGCACTAAAGGCTGGTTATCCCGCCATCTGGTCGGGTTAAGCGATGCGTCGGCGCAATGGCATCCGGATTAAATCTTGTCCAGGCAACTTTTCGGCTGCTGGGCAAAATGTTTCATCTTGCTCGTTAATGTATTCAATAAAGACTTTTGAAAGTAACTCCCAACCCTCTAAAGAGAGTTTTTTACTAAATATTTCTCTCATTTTGTCAAATTTCTCACAGCTACGCATTGGTGATGCTAAGCCTACATGTTCACAATAGGTAAGGTCTTCCGTTCCAAGTTCTATATGCATCAAGCCAGAGCTTGTGATTCTTAAACGAACAGTTTCATTCAGCTCCTCGCTAGTAGGGTCGTATGGCTCAACTAAACGATAGGAAAATAAATCTTCCATGTGCCTCATAGTTGTTTTTCTGGACATCCCCATCGGCTCAAGAAACGTGGCGATAGAATATGCATCCATGTACTGCGTCTCCGGGTTCTGTGCATCAACTGATTTTTGCTTAAGAACTTGAAGAATAGAAAGTTTTGCAAGCGGTGTACTTATCTGCGACGGATCAATGGTAAACACGTTAAGGATAAATGCATTATCCGACTGAGAAAAATAGTTGTAATCGCCAAGAAAAATAGCCTTTTTTATTTTAGATGAATGTATCCTAACTCTGCCTGACTGTGACAAATATGTTTTTACTAAGTCATCGATGGCAATATGTGGCGAGGTGAGGGTTCGCCTTGTCAGTTCAAGCGTTCGCCGAATATCAAAATTACAGAGCGAGCCGATTAGTCGTGATATATAGTCTGTGTCAATGAATATACTCTCGATGCAAGCAGTGAATGCATTTATATCTTGAAGACTGACTCGAATTCCTCTTGATAGAAAATATTGCTCTTTCGGACCAGTAGAGACTGCCTTGATCTTTTGCCTTAAGAATTCCACTCGCTTCTGAAGCACTTCTTTGGTTGCTGGGGTAGGCAAGTAGAATGCTTTATATGTATAAGACTGGAAGGGACCGTTTTTGGATAGCTGCCAAATTGTTCTATCAGTCACGGGGCAAATTATAAAACAGTGGTTTACTACTCGAAATAATGACTGGGCATACTGAAAGACGGCTTCTTGAAATTCTTTAGGATAGTGGTCAGCATTGTCAAAAATCAGGCATGGCATCATTTGCCGCCCGCCGATCGTATGCCAAAGCAAAGCGTTTAGGTATTTTCCTTTCTCATTCAATCGCTGCGATTGAATGAATTTACCAAACTCTATTTTAAATTGTGTCTTGTCTGACTCGTAAAGATGTTTAAGCTCCCCCTGATACCATCTTTTGTACTCTCTAAAAAATACGCCTTGGAGATCATCATAAGTGAGCTCTCCCTCAGGAAATAATGCGATTTCGGCTAGATTGGACAGCGTGTCATCTAACCAGTTAACTAAATCGGAAATTTGACCGGAAGAGGACCTCAAATCAATTCGCAGCACCAAGCAGCGTTCTCTTGTTTCAGCATCAAGCGTGGTCTTGAAAAATCGCTCTATATAAGTCGACTTCCCCGCGCCCTTATTCCCTATTATTAGAGCAAAATCGCCTTTCTCCCTTGCTACCGCATCACGAATGCCCTCTGCTAAGTTATGCGAATTTTGGCCTCCAATGTAATCTATTTGCTCAACTATGTTTTTAGCTATTTTCTGAAGACTGAGATCTGTATCTCTACTTTCTTTGCTTTCTACAAAACAATTAATCAACAGTTCAGGATCATCATCACCAGACATAGAGCTAAAAAAGCTACTAAATATTTTTTCGACATCCCTTGCTATCGGCGATTTATTTAACATGGATGGAGCTGAAGAAGATCGCAATTTGTATAATTGCTCGGACTGGTATAAAGAAATCCCTTCGCTATCGTTGAAATAGATTTTGTAAAGTTCTTGCAGAACTCCTTCGTACGAGAAGTTTTCGTAAAACCTAGGAAATTCCTCTTGTATAGATTGTAATGAAGGAAAAACTAAGATTTTGTAATCTTTCTTCTTGCGACCATCACCGCGAATGCACCAATGCCCGATCCATTCCTTCCCGTTTGTGACCACACAAAACGGTACGCCCACATCTAAACAATATCCTTCGGCTTGCTTAAGAGCAGGGATCGCTGTCCTAGCGACGGGACCATCGTATTTATAGTAATTTGATTTTTCTGACCTTGTATCCAGCAGTGTGTCATTGTAATTTTTCGCCTCAACAACAAGTTTATTGATATCATCCATTGACATGAGATAGTCAAGTCTGCCTTCGCCCTCTACCACCTCGGTTTGTATGACTGATCTTGGCCATAACAAAACCTCTGTTACGATTCTATCAATAAGGTTAAATCGAGAGTCTTGTTCAGTTTGTATTTTTTCGTCATGAGCAGCAGCGAAAGTTAAAATATCCTTGAAGCGTTCGAATCCTTCGTCAGTTTTCATTCAAATTCGCTCTACGACATAAATTGTGGGATGGTTTTCTGTACTTCCGCTTCTAGCTATCAGCTTTTAATATAGTATTGCTACAGCAATAATGTGAACAGTTCAACCAACAAGGTTGTGGTTTTTTACTGGCTTTGGCAACGCCTCCTCTTCAGCGACATTCCCTCGAGTTACGCACTCATCTTCGCTCACGCGTACCTGAGCATGGAAAGATTTACGACCGACCGCTATGGGTAGAAAACCGTAAATCAAGATACCTGCTTTCGATCTCCATAGTTACTACCTATGCAGTTCTCTAGAACTGGCGTAGCCGCATAATCGCGTCTGTAATCGCTTTGGCATTGGTGTCCAGGGTTTCCATGGCCGCTGTTGCGTTAGCTCCAATATCCTCTACGCCGTTTTCCGAAAGCCATTTGGAGATCTCCTCTATCGCTGCACTAAGGGCGTGCTGGTTGTGCAGAAGCAATGTCAGAGCATCTGCTGTTGCGATATTGGAGTTGGGGTTATCTGGCATCGCGGTCATCCTTGACTTGAGGACTGGCACAATGAGTCTAGTTCATTTCGCCGCTGAACAAGGCAGGTTAGGTAATGCACAGATGGCCCTAGACGGCCAGTCGTGAACGACTGCTTTCGGTCAATTCTGTTGGATCCAGTAGGCCGTTGTTGCGCCAGAGATGTACGCGCCCGAGATCGAAATCTTTAATTTTCGCGGTGGCTTCCGCATTGTGATTGCACAGATCGCGATGAATAACTCGGCACTACAAAATGCAAGCGTGACGCCGCATGAGCCAAATGACGGTTTTTTCGCAACCCGATAGTCGTCACTTGTGGGGGCGACAACGTAGGATCAAGGCTATTTTTCAACGGTTTCAGCATGAAGGTGCCAGATGAGCATTCAGAGGACTACGAAGTTGATCAGCACCCGTAACGAAGAAAATGCAAACCTTTTACTCCAGGTAGGGTGGACGCTTTTGTTGATAGCTGATCGGCAGGAAGGTGCCCACCAATGGCTGCTTTATCAGTTTGGATGGCAGCGAGAAGGCGAGCCTCCGGAAATCACATTCACCGGCGTTGAAGGTGGCCCAGATCCGTTTTGAGAAGCAGGTACGACGTAGAGGAAACCTTGGCAAAGTGATTTTCCGCAATCATAAATCGTTTAAAAACAATTGATTGCATTGGTGATGACCAGTCATTTGCATTCGACTTGACCATTTGCATTCGAGTTGACCACCTGCACTCACTTTGACCAAGGTGCCTTTCAGGACAGGATGTCCCACGTGCGCTTACGACTTTTTAGCCTCCGCATAGATTCACCCTTCAGTTCGATTACGTGAGATTTGTGAACGATACGGTCTAGGATCGCATCTGCAATTGTTGGGTCGGAGAACAAGTCATACCATTTTTCCTTCGGATACTGACTAGTGACCAGTAATGACCCGTTCTGTGACTGTTGATCGATAACGTCGAGGAGGAACGGTCCAAGCTGGGCGTCGATGCCACCGATACCAGCATCCGCAAAGGTGGGGGAAAAGCTTACCTTGGAAGCAACGTATGAAACTAATGTCAAAGCTCATCGCAGGAGATATGGGAATTGAAGTTAAGTATGCCATGCAGCCGCAGTATGAGCTTCGGAGGGATGTAGGAGACATTGCGGTTGATCTGATCGAAAAGTACGAAACGGATTCCGCGCTCGCAGAGTGGGGCTGGAATTGCATGATTGCGGGCACACCACAGGCAGTGCCTCCCGTGTCGTTGCTCGTTGGCCCACGTTTTTTTGATCAGCCAGACCCAGAGGTACCACTGGAGCACTGACAGTCTCTTCAGGGAACACGTATCAACCACCGACGAACGACTGTTGGGTGGTCAAGTGCAATGCAAACGCGTGGTCAAGTGCAGTGCAAACGAGTGGTCAAAAGCGATGCAAATAGGTGGTCAAATTCATGCAATTACGCAAATTGCCTTATGAAGCCTGGAAACCACTGTTCCAGAGGGGCTCAGAAGGTGGCGCGGACTGTACAGGATTTACTAACGATCACCACCCCTCAGATCGTTGTTCGACAGCACCACGATGGGCGTCTTCGCAAGATCCGGCCGAAAGACCCGCTCGCAGCTTGCGTAGAAGCTGTTGCAGTCAATCAGCGCGAACACCGGTTCAGTCTTTGCCATGGTCACGAACGCTGTAACTGACAACGCCCCAGATCGACAGCTCGTCGCCTTCCATGATGTAACGCGGCGGATAGGCGGGATTTTCCGACTGCAGCACCACGACGCCATCACGCTGGTACAGCCGTTTGCACACCGGATCGGTATTGAGCGATGCGATGACGATGTCGCCGTGCCGCGCTTCCTTGCTGCGATCGACAATGGCGATGTCCCCGGAATGAATGCCCGCACCGCGCATGCTGTCGCCCTCGATGTGGACCAGATAGACATGCGGCGCGCGGATGTCGAACAGCTCATCGAGGGAGATGTGCTTTTCGATGTGGTCAGCCGCGGGGGACGGAAATCCGGCCGCCACATGGCAGGAAAAAAACGGCAACTTATCGCCGCCTGACAACAACGGGCCAAGGATCGTAACGCTCATCTGGCAAGCCTTGTAGGAATTAACTGTATAGATATACAGTTAACAATCTGTACTGCTCGCGGTCAATCTCGCGGGTGAAGAATTCGACGAGGGGACAGTATGTGCGGGCGCTACTCGATCTATGAGTCCATGGATTACTACCTCAAGGAACTGGCCACCAAACAGCCCGTGATCAACGGCTACGACCTGTGGCCGATCGAGCGCTACAACGTCGCGCCGACCCATCGCGTCGAAATCATCCGGCCGGTCGAAGGCGGGCTGAGCGTCGACAAGGTGAAATGGGGATGGTCGCCGGCCTGGGCGAAGGCAAATCCAGTGCTGCCCATACTGGCCAGGGTCGAGACGATGGCGAGCAACCGGTTCTTCAAGGATCTCTGGCCACAGGGCCGTGCGCTGGTCCCTGCCAACGGCTGGTTCGAGTGGGTGGAAGACCCGTCTGATCCCAAGCGAAAGCAGCCGTACTACTTCACGCTGAAAGATCAGACCCCGATGTTCTACGCAGGCCTCGCTCAGGTGCGCCCCGCCAGCGAACCCGATGATGGCGATGGTTTCGTGGTCATCACGACTGCCAGCGACGGCAGGATGCTGGATATCCATGAACGTCGGCCGGTGGTCCTGGCACCTGAACAGGCGCGGGAGTGGCTGGATCAGACTACCTCGCCACAGCGCGCCTGGGACATTGCGCAGCAGCACTGTCGGCCAGTGCAGGACTTCGACTGGTACAAGGTGGCAAAGGCAGTGAGTAATGTGCGCAATGAGGGCCGGGAAATGCTTGATGCCGTTTGCGAGCAATCGAATCGCACAGGGCAAATGGATTTGGATTTCTGATGCGCGGCCTCAGGAATTAAGGCCGGATGCGCATCCGAACGCCCTCCCCACTTGCACCCGTCCCCCGCAAACTGTGACGATACCCACCTTCTCTCCACTCCCCGCGCAGATACGGACCATCCAATGATCAAAAATGCACCGCAAGCGCTCTATCGGCGTGCGAAGGATTTCGTGCAGGACCAGCTTCGCGCGGGCGTTTGGAAAACCGGGGACATGATTCCTTCGGAGCATCGGCTGGTCGAGGAACTGGGCATGTCGCGCATGACGATCAACCGGGCCTTGCGCGAGTTGACCGAGGAAGGTCATCTGGTACGGATTTCCGGCGTTGGCACTTTTGTGGCAGAGAGCAAGCCGCAATCGAACCTGCTGCGAATCACCAACATCGGCGATGAAATTGTTGCTCGGGGTCACCAGTACAGCTGCAAGGTCCTGCATCTGGGACGCGAAGTCGCCTCGATGCCGGTGGCTGCCGCATTGTCGCTGCCCACCGGTGCTTCGGTGTTTCATGTGATCTGTGTGCACAGCGAAGAAGGCATTCCAGTGCAGCTGGAGGATCGCTACGTCAATCCCGAGATGATTCCGGACTTTCTCCAGCAGGACTTTGGCGCAAACCTGCAGCCTGCCATGTATCTGCTGCAGGTCCTGCGGCCGGATGAAATGGAGCACATCGTCGAGGCCAGTCACCCCAGCAGCGATGAAAGCAAATACCTGCAGATCGATATCAACGAACCCTGCCTGGTGCTCATGCGCCGGACCTGGAATCAGAGCAAGATCGTCACTTATGTGCGCTTGATCCATCCCTCTTCGCGCTATCGCCTGGGCAGTCGCCTGCCGGTCAATGGCGCTCACAGGGACAATTGACAGGAGCCCCTGCCCGTAACCCTTCCCGGGAAGTCAGATTGCGAGCGACGTAGCACCTCTGATACCGGGAGCGAGCGCTCCCGGCCATGGGCATGATTAGAGGCTTGGCAGCAAACGAACCGGAACCAGTTCGTTCAGGCAGCGGGAGGCCAGCAGTTCGCTCGCGGTGTTGATGTCCGGGGCGAAGAAGCGGTCCTTGTCGTAGTGCGCGACTTTGTCGCGCAGGGTGTTGCGTGCCACTTCCAGCTTGGCGGAAGTCTTCAGACCGTTGCGCAGGTCCAGGCCCTGGCAGGCGGCGAGCCATTCCACGGCGAGAATGCCGCGGGTGTTTTCAGCCATTTCCCACAGACGCTTGCCCGCAGCCGGAGCCATGGACACGTGGTCTTCCTGGTTGGCGGAAGTCGGCAGACTGTCGACCGAATGCGGATGGGCCAGTGCCTTGTTCTCGCTGGCCAAAGCCGCAGCGGTCACCTGAGCAATCATGAAACCGGAGTTCACGCCACCGTTGGCCACCAGGAACGGCGGCAGTTGCGACATGTGCTTGTCCATCATCAACGAGATGCGGCGCTCGCTCAGCGAACCGATTTCGGAGATGGCCAGGGCCATGTTGTCAGCGGCCATGGCCACAGGCTCGGCGTGGAAGTTACCGCCGGAGATCACATCACCTTCGGCCGCGAATACCAGCGGGTTGTCGGAAACGGCGTTGGCTTCGATCACCAGCACTTCAGCGGCCTGGCGGAACTGGGTCAGGCAGGCGCCCATGACTTGCGGCTGGCAACGCAGGGAGTACGGGTCCTGGACCTTTTCGCAGTTCTGGTGGGAGTCGGACACTTCGCTGCGCTCGCCCAGCAGATGGCGATAGGCAGCAGCGGTGTCGATCTGGCCGCGTTGACCGCGAGCGGCGTGAATCCGTGCATCGAACGGCGAGCGCGAGCCCAATACGGCTTCGACGGTCAGGCCGCCGACTGCCAGGGCGCCTGCGAACAGGTCTTCACCTTCGAACAGGCCGCGCAGGGCGAATGCGGTGGACACCTGAGTGCCGTTGAGCAGCGCCAGACCTTCCTTGGCCGCCAGGGTCAGAGGCTCCAGACCGGCCACGGCCAGAGCTTCGGTGGCAGGCAGCCATTGGCCCTTGTAACGCGCCTTGCCTTCACCCAACAGCACCAGCGACATGTGCGCCAGCGGCGCCAGGTCGCCGGAAGCACCCACCGAGCCTTTCAAAGGAATGTGCGGGTAAACCTCGGCGTTGATCAGCGAAATCAGCGCATCGATGACTTTGCGACGGATACCGGAGAAACCACGGCTCAGGCTGTTGACCTTGAGCACCATGATCAGGCGGACCATCGCGTCGCTGATCGGCTCGCCGACGCCGGCGGCGTGGGACAGCACCAGCGAGCGCTGCAGGTTTTCCAGGTCTTCGCTGGCGATGCGGGTCGAGGCCAGCAGGCCGAAACCGGTGTTGATGCCGTAGGCGGTGCGGTTCTCGGCGAGGATCTGCTCCACGCAAGCAACGCTGGCGTCGATCTGCGCGGTGGCGCTGCTGTCGAGGGTCAAATTCACCGGCTGTTGGAACACGGCGCGCAACTGGGCAAGGCTCAATTGGCCGGGGATCAGGTTCAAAGCAGTCATGTTCAAGCTCCATCAACCGGCATGAGGGTGCGTCCGCGAGCGCCTCGCCTCTTGTCGTCGTTCGATTTTTTGTAGGAAACGGCGGTAGCCGTGCAGATGTAAATACAATCATGTATATACAAGCTTAATCAAGCGAAATTTATGCGGGGACAGGGGCCTCCAGACAAACGAGCTGGATTTAACTGAGCTGTATATACAGCTCATGAATACTGCCCTTGTAGGAGCGAGCTTGCTCGCGATGGTCTTCAACGATGACGCTGGCGGTCTGCTGCCCCGCGGTGTCCTTGCGTGCATCGCGAGCAAGCTCGCTCCTACAGTGAGTAGCACATGAATCAAGGACGGATGACCCCATGCCCCCTTTTACGCTGCATCCGCGCAGCGACTACGCTTGGGCGATGACTCCCCGTTTTTGAAAAGAAGACATCTCCATGAGCGACACTTTGCTGTCCGAACTCGATACCGCCCTGCCCGTTCTTGCCCGCAAGATACGTGTGCTCGAAGCCCTGGCCTGGCCCGATGGCGTCGAAGAGGACTTTCTCGCCCGCTGGCGCAGCGGGAACGCGCGACTGCCCGACGTCGAGCAGCGTCCCCGGGACCTTGGCGCCGAGGTCACCGCTCTGGAATCCTTCATCGGCCGTTGCGACAAGGGGCATCCGGCCGGCAATTTCCTCGCCGTCACGGCGCAGAGTTACGCCACTGCCGGACGCATGCTCGGCGCCATCGGCACGCCCGACTTCACCCGCTATTCATCAGCACTCTACCGACGCCCGGATTTCCCCTATCCGCGCCTGAAGCTGAGCATGCTCGACGCCGCCCGCTTCTTCCTCAAGACCACCGACGCTCTGCTGGGTGGCACCCAGATTCCGCCGAGCCACGCCGACATCCCTGCCGATATCTTCGCGGACTGGATGCGCCCGGAGCTGGACCGGTTCTTCGGCCCAGGGAAAATCTCGGTGGTGCTCGATTCTTCCCTGGCGGCCAAGGCGATTGCCGGATCCAGCCGCATCCGCCTGCGCTCAAGCGCCCTGTTCTCGGAACTGGACAAGCAGCAATTGCTGCAACACGAGGCCTTCGTGCATGTGGCCACTGCGCAGAACGGCGCGCAGCAGCCCAGTCTCAAAAGTCTTTCACTGGGAGCGCCTCGAACCACCCAGACCCAGGAAGGCATCGCCACCCTGGCCGAACTGTTCACCGGCAGCATGGACATCAACCGCCTGCGCCGCCTGGCCCTGCGGGTGCTGGCGGTCCAGCAGGCACTGGACGGAGCCGATTTCATTCAGGTTTTCGAAGGTTTTCTGGCGGCAGGTCAGTCGGAGGAAGAGTCGTTCCGCTCGACCCAGCGGATTTTCCGCGGCGCCGACTTGCGTGGCGGCTCCGCATTTACCAAGGACGCCGCCTACCTGACTGGCCTCTTGGGCGTGCATACCCTATTGCGCCTGGCGATTCGAGACAATCGGCCGGAACTGGTCGGCCGGTTGTTCGCCGGACGCCTTGATCTGGGGGATACGGTGCGCCTGGGTCCCTTGTTCGAGTCTGGCTTTCTGAAAGGGCCGCTTCACGTTCCTGGCTGGGCCAGCGATTTGCGTCGCCTGGCCGCCAACCTGGCGTTTTCGGCCTTCATTACCCGGATCGATCTGGAGGTGCTCGATTTTGAAGTGTTCATGGCGTTCGCGGACGAACATGAAGCCGATGCGAGTGCGCACTGACGGGCGCTGTCTGGATACCGGCATGGCACGGCCCCCTGTAGGAGCGAGCACGCTCGCGATGGTCGTCAACGATAACGCTGGCAGCCTGATTCCCCACGGTGTCTGAACCTCCATCGCGAGCAAGCTCGCTCCTACAGGGAGCGGCGCCAGATCTAGGGGTTACCCCTATGGTCTAATCTTCCAGCCTGCCGATAATCGATAAATCCCATAGCTGATGGCCTGCCTAGAATGGATCAGATCCTTTCCCTTCTCTCCGATACCATCCCCAAAGCTCAAACCCTCGAGCAACTGACCCGCCCGCTGCTGACTCTGCTCAGCCAGGTCACCGGCATGGAATCGACCTACCTGACCACCATCGATACCGACGAAGGCGTGCAGCGCGTCGAGTTCGCGCGCAACGTCGGCGACATGGTGATTCCAGAAGGATTGGTCGTGCCCTGGGCCGATACCCTGTGCAAACGGGCGCTGGATGAAAACCGCATGTACTCGGACAACGTCGCCGAGTGCTGGGGCGATTCGGATGCCGCCGCGGCTTTGGGCATCAAAACTTACGTCAGCGCGCCGATTCGATCCAAGGAAGGCGAAGTGTTGGGCACGGTCTGCGCCGCCAGCTCCGATCGGGTGCCCCGCTCCGCTGAAGTCGAGCCGTTGCTGAACCTGATGTCAGGCCTGTTGGCCTATTCCCTTGAACGCGAGCGCATGGTGGAACAGTTGCAGGTCGCCAACGCCGAACTGACCCGGCTGGCCCTCTCCGATCCTTTGACCGGCCTGTCCAACCGCCGCGCCATCCTCAACGATGCCGTGCGCCTGTTCGCCCTGGCCCAGCGGGAAAAGAAGTTCGTGCTGATCGGCGTCATCGACCTGGACGGCTTCAAACTGATCAACGACACCCACGGCCACCTCGCAGGCGACCAGTTCCTCTGTGGCGTCTCCGTCCAGTTGCAGAACGCCCTTCGGGCCAGCGATGTCATCGGCCGCACCGGTGGTGACGAGTTCATTGTGATCGCCCTTGGCACACCATCCGGTCAGGACGACCTGGCGAAGGACATGTCCCATGCCGCCGAACTGCTGCAGGATCGCCTGAGCAAAGCCACCTTGGGACGCTATGAATTGGGACACGGCCTGAACGATATCGACTATGCCGGCGCGAGTGTTGGCGTGGTGGCGGTGATGCCTGGTAGCACCACGGTGGATGAAGCCACGAAGCTGGCGGACCGCGAGATGTATCGGGTCAAGCAGCAGCGCAAGGCCCAACGTTAACCTGCCTGTGGGAATGACACTGTGGTGAGGGGATTTATCCCCGTTCGGCTGCGCAGCAGTCGTAAATCCTGGCAACGCGGTTTGTCTGGAAGATTGCGTTGGCAGGTTTTGGGGCCGCTTCGCAGCCCAACGGGGATAAATCCCCTCACCACAATGTACCTGTTGTCAGTTCAATCTCTTAACTGACTGGCATTAGGGCAAACCCCATCACCACAAGATTTCATGCGCCCTCTTGATCAGGTCCGGCCCACAGACCCCGTCACCGGCAGATTCCCCAACAGATTCAACCCCGTCGTCTTCACGAACGTCTCGTAATCCATCGGCTTTTCAACCCGCGTTTCAGCGTTAGGCAGCACATACGCCCACGCGCGTTTGGACGACGCGTCGTACACCAGCTTGTACAACCGCGTCGGCACCCAGACCTTGTTGTCCCCCACCGTTCCATGACCAGAATCAAACAGCGGCCCGGTAAACACATACACATTGCCCCCGGCGCGCTGGGCGAACTTCCTCACGTCGGACTCGACCTTGCTCCAGATCTTGCGATTGTTGGTCGGGTCCTGCGGCACCATGTTCGACAGCGCGAAGGATTGCGCCATCGCATTCGGGTTCGGCGCATCGGCCGCCGGCGATTGATGGCCGCGATCCACCGCCGGTTTCTGGCTGCGGTAATCGCTCAACTCAGCGCGCCCGCTCTTGGGGATCCGTGGGTCGGCGTAAAACTGGTTGGTGCGCTCCTCGCCTTTGGCGTCCTTCAGTTGCGCGGCATTCAGGCGCTCGACCACCACCAGCGGCGTCTTGCTGGTTTGCGAATACAGCACGGCGAAATTGTCGGAGCACAGCGCCAGCGGTTTCATGTTCGCCGACACCGTGGCCATGGCCAGCGGCCTGGAGGAAGGGAACAACTCGGTGCAGCCGTCGAACGAGGCCTGTTTCTGTTGGCTGGAATACAGATCCAGCGCTGCACTCTGGCTGATCGAACCCGAGCGCGAGCCTTGTTCATGATGTTGCGCGGGTGGCTTGAGCAGATCCAGCAGGCTGCGGGCTTCTGCGCCGGTGGAGAGCAAAACAAGGGCCGACAGCCCAACTGCAATTTTGCGTAGGTGCATGGTTATTTCTTCGATTTGGATGGGGACTAGACGAGCGGAGAGCCCCGCTGCAGGGGGTTCTTTTTGGCGGCGGGTGCAGCTTATGGAGTGGTGAGCATGCTTTCACTGTCCTTGATCAAATTTGCGGGAAACATTGACCATGGCAAATCAAATAAGTGCCGGTTCACGCCTCACCTGTGAGCAGTGGCCTGGCGGTATTGGCGCGGGGTGAAACCGCTGGATGCCTTGAACTGGCGGGTAAATGCGCTGTGGTCGGTATAGCCGCACTGCAGGGCGACGTCAGTGATCGGCAGGTCGCTGTGCAACAGGCGATGGGCATGTTCCAGGCGCACTTTCTGGATCATCTGCCGGGGTGTCAGGTGGAATACCCGTTTGCAATAGCGCTCCAGTTGCGCAACAGAAATGCCGGCGATGCGCGTCAGTTCGCTGAGACTGATGCGGCGATGAAAATGCGTGCGAATGTGTTCATCTACCGAGGCCAGGCGCTCGTACGCGGGGTGGGTGTCGCTGGCCGATTGCAGGTCGACGGAGATGCCCACCAGCCCAATGATTTGGCCTTCACGATTGTACAACGGCCGTTTATGGGTCAGGCACCAGCCGGGTTCTCGACTGCCGTACAGATGCAGCTCCAGTTGGTCTTCGAGTACCAGTCCCTGTTCCAGCACACGCCGATCCTGCTCGGTATAACCGGGCCCGAGTTGCTCGGGAAAAACCTCGGCGCTGGTCCTGCCCAACAAGGGTTGTAACTGCTTCAGGCCACAGCGCTGAACCAGCGTGTGATTGGCCATGACGTAGCGCGCCTGAAGGTCCTTTATGAAGATCGCGGCATTGGGGATCACGTCCAGCATCGGTAGCACAAGCGCCACGCCCGCCAGCAATTGCTCCATGGTTTCAGGGCGATTTTGCTCGTTGCCCAGCCCCAGGATCGCGAAGGCTTCCTGCGTCATTAATCTCACTCCCCGCGTGTCCGGATAGACGAAAGTCAGGCAGCTTGCCCCATGCCCGGAGAGCTGTCGAGACGACATTTAATTGGATGCGCATTGTGCTGATTTCGTCATCCAGCCTTATGCAAACCATCAATCGCCGCCCACCCGACAAGTCCAATCTATGGCCACTGCCGTCCACGCCCCGCGACGGCCTGATCGTTCGCCCCCAGCTTTTTGAAAGGATGGATTGATGAAAAAAGTACAGGTAATCGATTCCCACACCGGCGGTGAACCCACGCGCCTGGTGATGAGCGGATTCCCGCAGTTGGCCGGCCAGACCATGGCCGACAAACGCGACACCCTGCGCAAGTATCACGACCAATGGCGCCGCGCGTGCCTGCTGGAACCCCGTGGAAATGACGTACTGGTCGGCGCCTTGTACTGCGAGCCCGTTTCGCCGGACGCCACCTGCGGCGTGATCTTCTTCAACAACGCCGGTTATCTGGGCATGTGCGGCCACGGCACCATCGGCCTGGTCAATTCGCTGCACTACTTGGGGCACATCGCACCGGGCGAGCACAAGATCGACACGCCGGTCGGCCAGGTCAGCGCCACGCTGCACGAGGACGGCAATGTCACCTTGCGCAACGTCCCCGCTTATCGCTATCGCCAGCAAGTGGCGGTGGACGTGCCCGGCCATGGCCAGGTCCACGGCGATATCGCCTGGGGCGGCAACTGGTTTTTCCTGGTCTCCGATCACGGCAAAGCGTTGCACATGGACCACGTCGAAGCCCTCACCGAATACACCTGGTCGATGCTCAAGGCCCTCGAAGCCCAGGGCATACACGGCGAAGACGGCGCGCTGATCGACCACGTGGAGCTGTTCGCCGACGACGATCAGGCCGACAGCCGCAACTTCGTCATGTGCCCGGGCAAAGCCTACGACCGCTCCCCCTGTGGCACCGGCACCAGCGCCAAGCTGGCGTGCCTGGCGGCCGATGGAAAACTGGCCGAAGGCGACACCTGGATTCAGGCCAGCATCACCGGCAGCCAATTCAAAGGCCGCTTCGAACACGAAGGCCAGCGCGTGCGCCCGTTCATCACCGGCCGCGCCTACATGACCGCCGACAGCACGCTGCTGATCGACGAACAGGATCCTTTCGCCTGGGGCATCTGAGTCGCCTCGGCGTGAATAAACGCATCGTTTTATCAACACAACTTTTGAATGAACGCAGCAAGGAGTGAGAACAATGAGCGACAACATCTTCACCGGTTGCATCCCGGCACTGATGACCCCATGCACCGCCGAGCGCAAGCCGGACTTCGATGCCCTGGTGGCCAAGGGGCGCGAGCTGATCGATATCGGCATGAGCGCCGTGGTGTATTGCGGTTCCATGGGCGACTGGCCGCTGTTGACCGAGGCCGAGCGCCAGGAAGGCGTGGCCCGTCTGGTGGCCGCCGGCATTCCGACCATCGTCGGCACCGGTGCGGTGAACAGCCGTGAAGCAGTGTCCCACGCCGCCCATGCGGCCAAGGTCGGCGCCCATGGCTTGATGGTCATCCCTCGCGTGCTGTCCCGTGGTGCTTCGGCCACCGCGCAAAAGGCTCACTTCGCGGCGATTCTCGAGGCGGCGCCAAACCTGCCGGCGGTGATCTACAACAGCCCTTACTACGGTTTCGCCACCCGCGCCGACCTGTTCTTCGAACTGCGCCGCGAGTATCCGAACCTGATCGGCTTCAAGGAATTCGGTGGCGGCGCCGACCTGCGCTATGCCGCCGAAAACATCACCTCCAAGGACAATGACGTGACCCTGATGGTCGGCGTCGACACCCAGGTGGTCCACGGTTTCGTCAACTGCAACGCCACCGGCGCGATCACCGGCATCGGCAACGCCCTGCCCCGCGAAGTGCTGCAACTGGTGGCCCTGAGCAAGCAGGCGGCCAAAGGCGATGCCAAGGCCCGTCGCCAGGCGCGCGAACTGGAGTCGGCGCTGGCAGTGCTTTCCTCCTTCGATGAAGGCTGCGATCTGGTGCTCTATTACAAACACCTGATGGTGCTCAACGGCGACAAGGAATACAGCCTGCACTTCAACGAAACCGACGTGCTCAGCGACTCTCAACGTCGTTACGCCGAAGCCCAGTACTCGCTGTTCCGCCAGTGGTATGCGAACTGGAGCAAAGAACAGAACCTGGTCTGACGCACCTTCGCTGGTACAGCGGCGCGCTGCGGTACGCCGCTTTTTGTTCTCGTCCCCCCATTATTTTTTTCAGGAAACGCCATGACCCTCACAGGCAACATGCTGATCGGCCAGCAGGCCATCCGCGGCACCCGCGCAGCGATTCGCGGGATCAATCCAGCCACCGACCTGCCCCTGGAACCGGCCTATCCCGGTGGCTCCGGCGAGCACGTCGAACAGGCCTGCGCCCTCGCGGCGGCAGCCTTCGATGATTATCGGGAAACGTCACTGGCAGCCCGCGCGCTCCAGCACGGCAATCCGCTGACGTTGCGCCGTTTGCTCGATGGGCAGAGAGAGGCCTGAGGTATGTCCAACGATCGCACTGCCAACGATCCACACGACGTCACCGTGATCGGCGCCGGCATCATCGGTGTCGCCTGCGCGCTGCAACTGGCTCGCCAGGGGCGGCGGGTGGTGGTCGTCGACCAACAGGAGCCCGGTCGGGGCGCGTCCTACGGTAACGCCGGGCATCTGGCGACCGAGCAGGTGTTTCCCATTGCCGACCTGTCCATCCTCAAGCGTTTGCCCGCCATGTTGATGGACCCCATGGGCCCGTTGCGCTTGGACTGGAAGTACATGCCCCGCGCCTTGCCCTGGTTTACGCGTCTGCTGTTGAACCTGCGCCCGGCGCCATTCCAGCGCACCGTGGCAGGCATTCGCGCACTCAACGAAGGCAGTCTGGGGGCGTGGCAACGGTTGTTGCAGACGATCGCCCGGCCGGAACTGCTCAAGGAAGACGGTTCGCTGCTGGTGTTCGAACGTCCTGAATCGAAATCGGCGATCCAGGCGCTGCAGGAGCGCATGCGCTTGCAGCAGGTGCCGGTGGATTTCTGGCAAGCCGGCGCCGTACACGAGGCGGCGCCGCGATTGAGCGAGCAGATTCAGGGAGGCTTGTTCTTTCCGCGTACCGGGCATTTTCTCGACCCTTACCGGGTCGTCTGCGAACTGGTCAGCGCTGCACGCGCTTGCGGTGTGCAGTTTCTCAAGCAACGGGTTCAGGGCGGGCACTTGCACGCCAATGGGGTTTCGCTGCTCACCGGGCAAGGCAGCCTGAACAGTGGCCAGGTCCTGATTGCCTGCGGCGCTCACTCCGCCAAACTCACCGAAACCCTGACCGGCAAGAAAGTCCCGCTGGACACCGAACGTGGCTATCACCTGATGCTGCCCCACGAGCATGAACGGCTGCCCTTCGCCGTCACTTCGCTGGAGCGCAAGTTCATCATGACGCCCATGGCCGACGGCCTCAGGCTGGCCGGCACCGTTGAATTCGCCGGCCTCGACGCGCCACCGAGCATGGAACGCGCGTGGCAGTTGCATCGCCTGAGCAAGGGCCTGTTCCGCCACGACCTGAATGCCGAAGCCGCGACCCCATGGATGGGCTTTCGCCCGTCGCTGCCCGATTCCCTGCCGATCATCGACAGCGCGTGCGAAGGCCGGGTGCTGCTTGCTTTCGGCCACCAACATCTTGGCCTCACCCAAGCCGCCATCACCGCCGAACTCATCGCCGACCTGGCCTCCCACCCAACCCGGGCAAAGGACGCCTACCGCCTGAACCGCTTCTGACCGCCCCTCCCACAGGTGCTGCGGCGGGCTGCTGAAATGGCGAAGACATTGAAGTGCACCAGTTCCGGGGTCAGGCCCAGTTCGTTGGCGATGATCTGTACGGCCTGGGAGCAGGTTTGGTCGGCGATGTAGAGCTTGGTCATGTTTGCATTCCTCGGGGAGTCAGTCGTTATGCCGCGCCCTGTTTCGGGCTGGTGAACAAAGTCTGTGCTCGCTCGAGAAATCGATAAACCGTGCAAATGGCTACGCTCTGTAGCTTCTGTGGCGACAATGACGTGTGCTTTTTTCCGGACAAAAAAAAGGCCCATTTGCGGATGGGCCGAAAGAAATTACGCCAAAGGACGCGGGAGCAATGAATGAGTCTGATGGGCAACCAGAACATCAATTTCCGCGTGGGATGCACTTTAACAGCTGAAGGAATTTACAAAAATCATGGTCAGTAATACTGACTATTGAAGAATAAGATGTTCGTTGGTTGTGTTGGCGTGGTACGGGGTTGTGGACAGGCTTAGTTATCGTTCTTGCTGATATTTAAGGTTTTTTTGGTACTGGCGTTTTGGTGGTAATTGGTATGTAAATTCAATTCCATGAACTAAGGATGGATATTCGAAGTCCGTTTTTTACCCGCGTAATAATTGGGGAAATACATTACCTGCGAACAACACAAAAAACTTGTGGGAGCGAGGCTTGCCCGCGAAGGCGTCAGGTCAGCCAGCATCGATGTTGGATCTGCTGGCCTCTTCGCGAGCAAGCCCGCTCCCACAGGTTCCGTCGTCTGCCACAAAATCTGCGAACAACACA
>NZ_JBSVXG010000009.1:0-73636 GCF_054070595.1 Pseudomonas sp. SDO55104_S430
GGAAGATCAGGATGAACACGCCGCGCTCCGGGTCGGAGGCGAACGCGTGAACCGAAGTCAGTACGCCGGAACGCACGAGGAAGGTGCCCAGCAGGCTCAGGGAGAACGCTGCGATGGCCAGCAGCACGGTCCAGCTCTTGAACACGCCACGTTTTTCCGTGACCGCCAGCGAGTGAATCAGCGCAGTGCCCACCAGCCATGGCATGAAGGAAGCGTTTTCCACCGGGTCCCAGAACCACCAGCCGCCCCAGCCGAGCTCGTAGTAGGCCCACCAGGAGCCGAGGGTGATACCGATGCCGAGGAAGGCCCAGGCGACGATGGTCCATGGACGCGACCAGCGCGCCCATGCCGCATCCAGGCGACCGCCCAGCAGTGCGGCAATGGCGAAGGCGAAGGCCACGGAGAAACCGACGTAACCCATGTACAGCATCGGCGGATGCACGATCAGGCCGATGTCCTGCAGCAGCGGGTTAAGGTCACGACCGTCGCCCGGAATCTGCGGCAGGATGCGCGAGAACGGGTTGGAGGTGAGGATCAGGAACAGCAGGAAACCGGTGCTGATCATGCCCATGACCGCCAGCACCCGCGCCAGCATCACCTGCGGCAGCTGCCGGGAGAACACCGACACGGCGAAGGTCCAGCCACCGAGGATCAAGGCCCACAACAGCAAAGAACCTTCGTGGGCGCCCCACACCGCGCTGAACTTGTAGTACCACGGCAGCGCGCTGTTGGAGTTGCTGGCGACATAGGCGACGGAGAAGTCGTCGGTCATGAACGCGTAGGTCAGGACACCGAAGGCGAACAGCAGAAAGGCGAACTGGCCCCAGGCGGCGGGCTGGGCCAGGCTCATCCACAACCGGTCACCACGCCAGGCGCCGAGCAGCGGGACCACGGCCTGAACCAACGCGAAACACAGCGCCAGGATCATCGCCAGATGTCCCAGTTCAGGAATAAATACTCCAGCTGTCATCTGCTATCCCTCTTTCGCAGAAACAGTCGCCGACTGACCGCTGTCTTTCAACGCCTTGGTCACCTCCGGTGGCATGTACTTTTCATCGTGCTTGGCCAGCACTTCGTCGGCCACCACCACGCCATCGGCATTGAGCTTACCCAGGGCTACGATGCCCTGCCCTTCGCGGAACAGATCCGGAAGAATGCCGCGATAGGTGATGGTCACGGATTTTTTCAAGTCAGTAACGACGAACCTGACGTCCAATGAATCGCTGGAGCGTTGCAGGGAACCGGCCTCGACCATTCCGCCAGCGCGGATGCGCGTGTCAATGGGTGCTTCGCCATTGGCGATTTGGGTCGGCGTGTAAAACAGATTGATGTTTTCGCGCAATGCACTCAAAACCAACGTAGAGGCTGTGGCAATACCTAACACCATACTTAGCACGAACATTAACCGCAGTTTATGGACCTTACTCATGTGCCTTCCTCCCGCCGTAGCCTGCGAAACTCCTGCTGCAAATAACGCCGACGAGCTAAAACCGGCAGCAGAATATTTGTGGAAAGAACAACAAAACAAACACCATAGGCCGACCAAACGAATAGACCATGCTGTCCCATGCCAACGAAATCACTGAAGGAAGAAAAAATCATTCTCCTAGCCTCCTCGGACAATGGCTGGATAACTCCTTAAAATTTCAGTCTGAACCCACCCTGCGCGCGACTCACGCATGAGTACCTCCAGACGCATGCGCAACAGCAACACCGCGCCAAAAAAACAATAAAACCCAAGCGTGGTGAGTAATAGAGGAAGCCACATATCAGCTGGCATGGCGGGCTTTTCAGTCAGTGTGAAACTCGCACTTTGATGAAGTGTGTTCCACCATTCGACCGAGTATTTAATAATGGGGATGTTGATCACTCCTACGATGGCCAATACTGCGCATGCCTGCGCAGCACTGTTACGGTTAGTGATCGCGTTACCAAGCGCGATGACCCCGAAATATAAAAACAACAAAATCAACATAGATGTTAATCGCGCGTCCCAGACCCACCAGGAACCCCAAGTTGGCTTGCCCCAAATAGATCCAGTGATCAAGGCTATTGCGGTCATCCAGGCACCGATGGGGGCCGCACACTTTAGCGCGACATCAGCAATTTTCATCTTCCAAACTATTCTAACGACCCCACACACCGCCAACATGACGTAACACGATTGCGCAAGCATCGCAGCTGGAACGTGTATATACATAATGCGAAAACTATTACCTTGCTGATAATCGGGTGGAGCAAAGGCCAATCCCCAAATCACGCCTGAAATAACCAGCAGTGCAGCAAGCCCGCTCAGCCAAGGCAGAAAACGGCCACTGATTTCATAAAACCATTTGGGCGACCCCAACCGATGAAACCATAGAAAGGACATAGCCTAGATCCAAATCATGAGCGTGATAATCGATTTTAATGGATGGTCGTCGTATCAACGACACGCAATCTCATCATTAAAACTTCACTTTTTACTAAAAGTCTCGATGTAAGCAATCACATCACGACGAGCCTGCTCGTCACTCACTTTCACAGTCATTCTGGTAGTGACGGACTCGTCCTTGACCGCGCTCCTGATATAGTTCTGGGGATCTCCAAGCCAACTAAATATCTTATCCTTATCCCAAGTAAGCCCAGCCGCGGACGCTTTTTGCAAGCCTGTGTCGTAGGAAAAATCTGCAACTGAGCCCATTTTTCGGCTCAACACACCCGTCAGATTCGGGCCAATTCCATTAGTCGCTGCAGGCCCAATCTGATGGCAAATCGAGCACTGCTGAAAAACAGCTTCACCTCGCTTTGGGTCGCCTTCTTGGGCTACCGCAGACTTAAGCGACACAAGCGTCAACAGGCCAACGAACAACGAAGCAGAGCATTTTGATAAAGTTTTCATATACCACTCCAAATATTAAAACACATTAATCAACCGCCTTAGTTATAAGGGCCTCCAGCAAGCAACAAACGACAAATATTTAGCTCTAAATGCAATACGGCGAGCGGATTTCAAGATCATTAAAACGTCAGATCATAGACCGCGGACGACATTTCATCGTTTCTGCAATATGCTTCAGATATGCCTAAGTGAATTTTATTCTCGGAACGCAATCACTCTATGTCAAGCGACGCATCCAATGAAGGACAAAGTCCGCACGATTTTGAAAGAGGTGCATGGTCGCCTGCGCTAGCCTCCAATTGCACCATATCCAATCATTCCGTGTGCTGGATCAGAAATTCGAATCTTGCCAATTGGAGCTAATACGATGAAAAGCCTGAGACTCACCAAGGCGACCGCGATAGCGGTTACAACATGCATAGGTTTATATGCTGCAGCCGCGCACTCTTCAGATTACCCGGATGTAAAAATCGGCCCGAAATTCAACGAAAAAGGTCAACTCATACAACCAAAGGATTTTCGTCAATGGGTCTTTATTGGATCCCCCATAACACCCAACGGGCTGAACAACGGGAAAGCCGGCTTTCCCGAATACCACAACGTTTACGTCGAGCCAGCCGCTTTCGAATATTATCGAAAAAAAGGCGAGTGGCCTGAAGGCACGATGATGGTGAAAGAACTACACCTGACCCAAAAAGGCCAGTTTCCGGATGGATCAAGTGTTGAGCCATCAGGTCGAGGGTACTTTCCTGGCGGCGGACCCAGCGGTCTAGACGTCTCCGTAAAAGACAGTAAGCGATTTGCAAAAACCAAAAACTGGGGCTTTTTCAACTTCGGCCACCATGCACCTCCATTCGAAGCGGTTTCTACAGAAGCCCCTAAAGAAGCCTGTGCTGGATGCCATATCGATAACGCCAAAGAAGACATGGTATACGTTCAATTCTATAAACCGATCCTAACCCCGCTGCCACTTCCCTAAATAGCGGAAAACAAAAATAAGCCTTATTTAATTAAGAATAAGGCTTATTTTTCCTTATAAAATCCTCAAACCGAAACGAACACCTTTACCCTTCTTTGATATCCCGGCCTGCTTTTCGCCCCCCCCTTGGCTTACAAAATCAACCCTAGGAGCAAGGGTCCTCTCCTCCCGCCAAACCTCGATTAATGTTCAAATCTCGTGAAAAAGCGCATGTTTTTGAAATATACAAATAAAACAATAGGTTACGATGCGATAGGTTCTAATATCACGCAACCGGGACGCTGCGGCCATATACATAACAGCCCCACAGAACTCATGAGCCAAATTTTAAGCCGTTAGAGCGAACCCACTGTGACCAGGAAAAATTGATGGTGCTTTGCACGCAAATGATTGACTTTTTAGCGGAAGATGAGACCCCGCTTGCGGCCGAGGATCAACAGATTTTACGAAATTCTATTACGGAGCTTTGCGGATCGAAACTCTCAGCTGGCTCACTCAAAGCCGGCGATCCAGCCCCAGACTTCACCCTCACCAATATCGATGGCAATGAGATTCGGTTGGCTGACCTGACTCGCAAGGGGCCGTTGATAATCGTTTTCTTTAGAGGATTTTGGTGTAAATATTCGTATATAACCCTTAAAACCTTGGAGGCAATCAACGAAAGCATTGTCGCCAAGGGCGCCTCGATTATAGCTATTTCGCCACAATTACACTTATCGAATACGGACATGCAGCGAAGAAACTTCATCAGCTTTTCGACGCTAAACGACACCCGCGGTCGAGTTGCACTTCAGTTTCAAGTGTCCTGGCGTCTACCGCACGCGCTGAAAAACACATACAAAACTTTAGGTGCTGACCTTGATGCGCTGAACGGAAAAGACAGCGATACGTTACCGTTGCCGTCATTATTTATCATCGACAAACAGGGTATTATTGTATACTCCGACGTAAATTCTAATTACGTGCAACCTATTAACGAAGATGAAATATTTTTGGTACTAGACAATATGCCACCACTTCGCAAACCCCGTCCAATGGAATAGCTGCTCACCTTATTTAGCGAAAACGAGATAAAAAATGCGACACCACAGGCACATACAGTCAGAAAATGAAGAACACTACCACCCTATGGTCTTGGTTAGTGCACGCATTTTAAATTGTGAATCGCCGAGCAGCTACGTTTCAAATACAGGGCGTTTCACGTTAATCATTTTTCTTAGTGATAACGGTCGCCTGGTCTTCGATACCACCTCCGCGAGCATCGATGTCGAAGTGAAAGTCGGTACCACGGTACTGATCGGAGACACCGAAAAAGATCACAAGATGTCTTGGAGCGCGCCAAACAAAATTCTCGAAATCGCCATTGAAGACCGATTCGTTGCCGCTGTGATAGCAGCGGTCACACCCAGTAAGACAGCATTATCAGACGTTATTGGAGTTTATGGCCCCGAAGCAGGGTTTGGTGCACTCGCAAAGCGCCTGGCGGAGAAAATGCATGGCCAACGCAATAGGAGCGCGAGCTTGGTAGCGGATGGTTATTATTGCGCACCTGCTGCCCGATTTCTGATTGCCATGATGGTTAGCATTCGGAACAAAAAGTCTGAGCATAAAAAAAGCCAGAAGAACCTTCACCTACCCGAAAAGACGCTAAAAGCCATTGTCGAATATATTGAAAATGAAATTTCATTTGCCATAAGCGTTTCGGAAATGGCTGAGATTGCCACCCAAAGTAGATTCTATTTTGCTCGTACGTTTCGGGCCAGCACAGGCCGCTCTCCTCATTCTTATGTATTGGACAGCAGACTGCGTCGTGCAGAATTTCTATTATCTGAAACAGATATTAGCTTATCGCAGATTGCAAACGATTCGGGCTTTAATTCCCAATCCCATTTTACGACCGCATTCAAGAAACGTGTTGGCATCACACCCGGACAATATCGAGAACTCCACCGCTAAGAATCTCAATAGCACAAAATCTAAGGCCTGCCACACGCCGAGCAGGCCTCTCTAAAAATTTGCTTTTCTACGCCACAGGCTTAGCCTTTAACTTTGGCTTCCTCCAGCAACTGCTTAATCATATTTTCTTGATCTTCATAACTACCCTCCCCAAAATGGGTATATCGCACCTGGCCTTTTGCGTCGATAAAATAATGGGCGGGCCAGTACTGATTGTGAAAATTTCGCCAAATGGTGTTGTTGTTATCAATGGCTACCGGGTAGGTAATACCATACTCTTCGACCTTATCCTTAACATTGTCAATAATGCGCTCGAATCCATACTCAGGCGTATGTACACCGATTACGACAAGTCCTTCCTTCTCATATTTTTTTGCCCACAGTTTGACGAAAGGCAGAGTCCGCTTGCAGTTAATGCAGTCAAACGTCCAAAAATCCACAAGCACGACTTTTCCTTTCAACGAATCGTTTGTAATCACAGGCGAGTTTAACCACTGCACAGCACCTGCCAGGGAAGGCATGGCACCCTGTGTATTATCGATGGATTGGTCAGCTGCCGCGCTAGGGAAGTAACCAGTCCACTTGGGCAAGAGCTCAACGACTCTTTTTTCGAAATTGCCAACCCCTTCCGATGAAGCGCCAGAAAAGAGTGAACTGTCAGCACCTGTGGAGATGATTGCTGCCCCCATCAACACTGCCACCCCTCCCCCTCGTCGCATCCAATCGACTGCAGGAAGAGACGGTTTAAAACGATTAACCAGGCTACGGCCAGCGAAGATGAAAAAGCCCAGAGAAATTGCGCTTCCTAATCCATAGGCCATCAATAACAAACTGGTACTGACATTGGCACCTTGGAGCATGGCTCCCGTAAGAATGACCCCTAGAATGGGCCCAGCACAAGGTGCCCATAGCATGCCAGTGGCCACACCAATCAGAACTGAACGTGGCCACCCTGATATTCCGCGATTGATTGGATCAAGGCTGTTGCCAAGCATGACAAAAGGCCGCGTGACCCAGTCACCTACCCGGGCAAAGATGAGCGAAAGAGCGAACACTACCATCACTACTAATGCTACCTGGCGCCCGATGTGAGTGGCTTGAACAACCCACTCACTACTGACCACCGCGAGGCTGGATATCACTGCAAAAGTCAAAGCCATACCGAGCAGCGTCAGGAGAATTGACAAGCGACTGCGGTCTGCACCGGCAAATAGAAATGGCACTACGGGCAGGATACAAGGACTTAGGACAGTCAACATACCGCCTATGAAAGCAATAAATAACATGCGCCACCTTTGACGTGAGGATATCGTTAGCTATTAACTACGGACTGCCGACATTGCCAAACCAATCGACAACGTCGGCACCCGCGTAGTCAACTCAATGACCTATAACTTTAGAAGAGACATCCTTGAGTATTTTCCCGGCGCAGCTGCCAAGTTACTTCTGGCGCTGAAAACACAGCGCATTACATGCATGGTTATTTATTGTTAGATTTCAGGATAGTCCAGAACGGTGTCGTTGATTCGATTGACTGTATTGATAAACATTGTTGAAGCAATTGTCAGCGATATCCCTATTATCTGGCTTTCGGAATAGCCGGCTGCAATGATCGCCTCCACATCCAACGAGTCGAGCGTCCCAGTACTCGATACGATATTGCGAACGAAATTGATGAGGGCATCTCTTCGTGGGTCACCTGTGGTTCTAGATCCTCGTATTCTCGAAATAGCATCATACGAAAGCCCGGAGAATTTAGCTTTGAGGCTATGGACAGCGACACCGTATCGGCACCCTGACCAAACACTTACAACGAGTCGAATGATCTCTAGATCGGCATCTGAAATCTCGCTCTGGGCAACGACTTCATCCAGGCGCAGTACAGCATCCAACCCTTCAGGGCTGTGTGTTCCAATGGTTAGATAGGTGTTGGGGATGATACCCGCAGCTCTTTTTATGGATGCGAACGTTTCAGCCACTAATCCGGTAGCTTCATGCGGATCCATAGTGGTAAGGCGTGACATCGGGGACTCCTCTGGATACAGCTTCCAGCAACAATTTATGACGCTTTAAGCCTAATCCTCGACGTTCACCATGTTAATGCTAGTATTTACCATTATTATGCTCGAGCGTCTCAAATGGACATCTTAAGCAGCTTGCTTTACCTCATGCCGGTGAGCGGTGCTCTGGACACCCGATGCCATTTCAGCCCCCCTTGGCGACTGGATTATGCAGCCACCGGCCCCAGAGAGATCCCCTACCATGTGCTTCTGCGCGGGACAGCTCAGGTGGATGACGGTGAAAACCCTACACTGTCGATGCAAGCGGGAGATATTTTACTGATACCTTCCGGTGTGCCCCATGTGCTGTATGAGGGCAGCGGTTTACCTTCAACGGCTGGCAAGATGCGGCGCGAAAGAGGACTTCAGGTTCGAACAAATGTCGAAGATCCGCAACCCGTCAATATGCTTTGCGGCAGATTCATCTTGCCGTCATCCCCCCGGCAAATGATCAAGGAAAGCCTTCCTCGGCAGCTCATCATTAGAGGCGTGGAGGTACCCGAGGATTTGATTCATCTGACCGATGAACACGTTGCCAGTAGCCGCTTGGCTCGCTTAATCACTTTGATGCATGAAGAAGCTATAGAGCACGGCCCTGGGAGCGAGTCGATGATGAACCACATGTCTGGGGCACTTTTCGGTATGACGCTACGCCTAGCCAGCGAGAGTGATGAACCCCCTATAGGCCTTCTGCGTCTGGCACAACGCCCGAGGCTTCAACCAGCGTTTACAGCCATGTTTGAACACTATTCCAGAGCATGGACCATGGCCGAACTGGCTGACCTATGCTTAATGTCAAGGGCAACATTTGCAAGACAATTTGCTGAAGCAGCAGGTCGATCAGCCAACGATCTGCTCGTTGAGATACGAATGGCAAATGCGAGCAAGCAACTCGCCGAAACATCAGATTCAATAGCGAAAATAGCTCAAGACAGTGGATATAAATCAGATGCCGCATTCCAGAGAGCCTTCAAGAAACACATGCAGATGACGCCTGCAAGGTGGAGAATTCAATCTGCGAACTCAGCGGGAAAGGGTCTTACTGATAAACACAAGCTGATCTCTGCATGACACGACTCTCGCCATACAAGCCCCATTACACCTAATGACGGCCATCTAGTTCACAGCTTTAACTAGCTACCTTTCCAAGGAAAATATTCGGAAAAATTAGCACGAATTTGAAATAAACAGTCGATTCAGCAGGATAATCTGTGCCGGCTCTAAAGCTGAAGTATGTACCCAGGGCTTGGTTTAGTCTCTGAATTACGGGTCTCACTAAAGGAACTAGTAAGGTCGTCCCTTGGGTGGGCGCACGCTTTAGGGATTATGCGCTCACTCTTTTTTCCTATAACGAATTATTTGAACGATATCAAACACGCCCGAACACGCTATTGGCAAGATTTTAAGCCTTAGCCTTTCTGCTCAGGCAGAAAAGCTAAAACCCTTCCCACCCAGTATTTCCCCATAAAATTGGCATTATAAGCAGAGTCATTAATACACTTAACTGAGTCCTTAGAGCCACTCGACCTAAGGCAAGCAATCAGCGTTTCTCGACAGATAACGGGCACCATTTAATAACCACATCTCGAGGCAATACGATGAATACTTCCCCCAATCAATCGCTGACACAAGATCCCGACGCCCTCGTTGTAATCGCCAACCCCACAGGCTCACGCATTAATCGCATCGGCGAGTTTGCAACCTTCGCCGCTTTAGCCATAATCTATCTATGGTTCGGAGGAATGAAATTTACATTATATGAAGCAAATGGGATTTCCGGCTTCGTAAGCCACAGCCCTCTTCTTTCATGGATGTATGGTTTCATGAGCATCAATGGATTTTCATATTTCCTGGGCGTTCTTGAAATTGCGATTGGATTGCTGATTGCGGCGAGATGCCTATCTCCGAAATTATCACTTGTCGGGGGAGTTTTATCAGCCGGGTTATTTATAACGACACTCTCTTTTATGCTCAGTACACCACTCGTATTCGAGCCTGCTCTAGGTTTCCCTGCCATAACCGTTGTTCCTGGGCAGTTTCTATTAAAGGATGTCGGCCTACTCGCTGCGTCCATTGTCGTGATCGGAAATTCTTTGTCAGCGATCGAGGCAAGGCACAGATAGATATAGGCCAGATCATTCTACTTATCTGAGCCTAACCCAAGCAGGAACTCGACATACGAGCTTCCCAATCACGATTCAGGGGAGCTCGATGCAAAGAGCCTGTTTATTGAACTCAGAAGCCAGATGACTCATGAACGATCGTGCGACTGTCTTCGATGCTGCACCCGCAGGCAGGGAGGCGTAGAGTTTGATATCTCCCATATCCCAACCTTCAAGTACACGCACCAATACACCCGAATCCAATTCAGACTGACACGACCAGAGCCCCGTAGACAAAATACCAACACCACTCACTGCAGAAGCCATGGCCACTTCGCATGCATTCGCGGTGATTTTCCCGTCGACGCTAATCGACACGGCCTTCCCGCTTCGGCAGAACAACCACGGTTTTCCACCTGACTGCGAAGGACCGATGATGAGAGAGTGAGCTAGAAGAGCCACAGGCGAACTCGGTATCCCGTTACGTAAAAGATATTTTGGCGAAGCGACTAGCACCCTGGGTGTACTTGTGATGAGTCTCATTGCAGTTGTAGCTTCTTCAGGCGTAACGACTTGTAAAGCGAGATCAACCTGCGCCCTCAATCCATCCCGACCAGGCTGATCCGCGACCAGGTCAACACCCAGTGTTGAGTGAAAATCGAGAAACGCTGATAGCTTGGGTATGACCTCTCTCAAAGAAACGCCGGCGTGCAAGCCCAACCTCAACCGCCCTCGAAGTTCCTCCCCTCCTTGAGCTGAAAAATTCGCTTCTTCAAAGGCGGCTAATATGGGCTCGATATCTGCCAAGTAACTAGCACCTGCTGGTGTCAATGCCATCGCGCGCGTAGTTCGCACCAGCAACATAACCCCGAGATCACGCTCTAGCGCGGCAATAATCCGCGACGCTGATGACTGAGAAATACCCAGCTCTCTGCTGGCACGCGAAAAACTGCCTGTATACGCGACGCGCACGAACAGACGAAAGGGAAAAAGATACTCATTCATGCAAAATCCAAATTTATGTTATTTACGCTGGATGACTAGTCAATTAAGTAATAATCACCGACTATCTTAGAGTTGTGGATCAACAATATAGACAAAAAGGATCAAGATCAAGATTGACGCATTATGAACAAACAGCCCCAAACATTTCTTATTGCTCCGCGATAGCTAATATTGCTGCGACTTTGATGAATCTTGGAAGTGGTGGGTGCGTTCACTGCATATTACTATATCTATTTTAAACCTAATAAAAATCGAGCGTGCCGTCAACGCGCTTATTTACCATACCATTAGACCTGGGGGAAGCATCAATGTCTCGCTTATCTACCACCCACCCTTCGTCAGCTCAGGGCACGACTTCAGAGATTTATGCCTCGATTAAGAAAGCAGCCGGTATCGTCCCGAATGTGTACGCGACTATCGGAACGCATTGCCCAACCGGATTAAAAACAATCATTGAACTGGATAACGTTATAGAAGGGAGCACCCTTTCAGAGGCTGAATTAGCGGCAATACGATTGAAAGTGAGCACACACGCGACCTGTGACTATTGCGTCACCGCCTATGCGTTTCTTGGGAAGTTTGCAGGATTGTCCAAAGCCGCCATAGAAAACATCAGAACTCGAAAACCGACGCTCAATGAAAAAATAGACAAACTGCTCGAATTTGTTTGCATCCTGATTACCTCACAAGGCGTGATTGACTTCGAAAGCGTGCAAACTCTTTTAAATGCGGGTTACACCGAAAACAATTTAATCGAAATTTGTTTGGTCGTGAGTAATACAACCTTCATCAATCTAGTAAATAGAGTGAACAACACAACAATTGACTTTCCCTCGGCTTGACAGCAAGAGCGGATCCAAGAAAAAAACCATCAAATGCGCACGTTTTTGTAATCGCTGACTCTTTGATTGGGCTAGCCTTGGTTCGTCCGCCTTGCGCTACGCCCGTCGACTCAGACGTTGCGAGAAAGCGACAAAGCGATGACACCTTTACCTTGAGGGCTTGGTCCTACAGGGTTAAGGTGAATTTAAATCAGCTCGACACCAAATGGACGGGACGCTTTCCAGAAAGCGTAGGGCATACGCGGTAGCAGCGCAAAAGGAAGGCGCACCTACGATGGAGTAAAAAAATGTGCCACCTTGTCTTTCTGCCCATGGATTTTAAACCAGGCGAACCAAGGATTTGCAATCGCCCAAGTTTCACAGTGCAGGCACAGCGCTATGAAACAGAATTTGGATTCTGATTGTAGTTTAAATTCTCGCTAAAAAATGCGGGATATTTAATAAGAGAGGCTAATATGGCTACGCTACTCCTCCCTGATTCTACTTCCAATTCTACAGCTTCGCAAATCTACACAGTTGTCTGCGCACGCTTTATGAAGCAAAAGGGTAATCAATATTACTCTTCCAATAGCGGACAGATGACCATTTTAATTTTCCTCACGGGAAATGGTGTGCTTTCGCTAACAGAATCCAATACACTGAAAGAAGTGGAAATTAAATGTGGCACATGCATCGTCCTCGGAAGCACTGAAGGCGACCAGACTGCCTCATGGGAATTACCAAACAACTTTGTCGAGATAATGATTGATGATCATTTTTTATTGAGAACAATTGAAACCCTGAAGCTGAATCTTGCATCGCTCAAAAACATAGTCACACATTACGGTCCCGAATCCGGCTTTGACAACGTAGCGCAACGTGTTGTAGAAAAAATAGGAGAAGGCATTATTTCCTGCGCAAGCTTGGTGAGGAATGGCTTTCATTGTCCAGCTGCTGCAAGATTTATTCTTGCAATGTTACTCAAGTGCCGTAAACACAATGAAATCAGCTTCGAGGTAGCACTTCCAAAGTCACAACTACCGGAACCTAGATTTAATAAGGTTGCTGAATACATTGATCAACGCATCAGTACGGCAATACATGTGGGTGAACTCGCGAATATCGCTTCACAAAGCCATTTCCACTTCACACGCACGTTCAAAGCCAGGACGGGTCAATCCCCTCACGCCTACATATTGGAGCATAGAATACGCCGTGCGGAATATCTGCTTGCAGAAACGACCATAGGATTGGCACAAATTTCTCAAGAGTGCGGATTTAGCTCCCAATCTCATTTCAGCACTGCTTTTAAACAACACATTGGTATAACACCTGGCCAATACAGATACTTATGGCTGTGCTAACAAATAATTAGCCCACTCATTTGTATTCAACCAATGTGCGACATTCGCAAATTGTTGCTTAAGAAACTCTGTTGACGGTAAGTGATCTGCTCCGCGGAGTGATGACACATTGCAAGTAAACTAACAATGGCTTAATCAAAGGCAGGGTACTAACATGCGTATTAAATACATTAAACCTCTCTTAGTCTGCGTGGCAATACTGGCGTGCCTTCAGCCAGCGCTATCAAACGCAGGCACCCCGAGTGCATCCCCAGCCAACAGCAAACCCACCTACACCCGTACTTTTGAGCAATACGTGGACAAGAACGGGAACATCAAAGTCCCTAAAGACTATAGGACATCTTTCATATTTTTAGGCTCATTTGCAGTACCCGGTGGAGACTCGCTGGGCGGATTAAAACAGTTACATCAGGTGTATGTGGACCGGGACTCGGTTGATTATTTCAAGGCCCATGGTGAGTTCCCAGATGGAGCCATTCTTGTGAAGGAGTTGCAGGGTACTGCTGCTGCTGACTTAACAACAGGCCACGCTTCATTTTGGGATCAAAATCTTGGTTGGTTTGTGATGATCAAGGACACTAAAGGCCGCTATCAGAAAAGCGGAATATGGACTGATGGCTGGGGATGGGCATTAATTGCACAGGAAGCTCCAACGATAACAACGAATAAAGATACCAGCACCTGCATTTCTTGCCATACCCCTGTCAAAAAGACCGACTGGGTACACATTTGGGGTTACCCACTGCTCGACGCACACGACAAAATTTCCACACTCAATACTCAATAGGCCTATGGCCCCAACGCTTCTGGAAAGAAGTAGCACAACGAGTTCGCGCTTGAGCTTGTACTGGGTTCCAGGTGGCTGATTTTCACCCTGATTGAGAACTACCATTTTCTAACTCTAAAAACCTATCATTTTTGATATAAATTCAAGCGTGGTTGAGGATACATTGAGAGGCTCATCCACGCTGACCTCCCCATCTGCGTCTAACCTTTAAAACCTCGGTAAACCTTCCAGGAGCGACCCGCTCAAATTTTTTTGAAACCTACGAACCAGAGGATCATTGTACCTGGAATCGTAGACCCGATATCCGAAGCGATATGCTTCTGTCTATGTCGGTGTTGTTGTTTCGGTGCTAACGAGGGTTCATTCAATTGTCTGAATTAATTACCTTATTAGCTATAAGCATACCCCTCGCTTTTTTCATGGGCTTCGCCATAGGGCGTGGTGATATTTGTGCGGTGGCCGCAGTGAGTTTCTGGGTTAACTCTAAACGTGCTGCCTATCTCCGTGCGTTCATCATAGCCATAGCGTCAGCTGGATTAGCTCTCCTCCCCACTACCTGGCTCTTTCCAGACATCATAAAACTATCGAAAGCCTATCAAATTTCTGAAATTACGCTCATGGCTGGGGCACTGTTTGGTTTGGGCGCCTTCCTGAATGGTGCGTGCGTGTTCGGAACACTCGCACATATCTCAAAAGGGGAAATCAACTATGTTGGCACCATTGTTGGTATGTTTATTGGAGCTCTTGCCACGCCACTTTTGAAACCCCAGATTGAAAGTGACTATTTTTTAGATCTATCGCATCCGACCCCACTTACGATTCTTACGTGGTTTGCATTTATTTTGATCACCGCTAATGAACTCCGATTGAGGCGTCAGTTGATCAAATTAAACTATTTCGCCATTCAATCAAAACATGTTTGGGATCCTATTTTGTCGATGGCCATCATCGGCATCAATGGCGGATTACTGTATGCCACAATAGGCAATTGGGGTTATTTGACGGTGCTTTCCCACGACGCCGCAAAATTGCTCAACCCCTCTATACCCGACGTTACTATTCAGGTGTTTTCAGCTACGGGCGCACTTATTTTGGGTGCTATCGTGGCGGCTTGGAAAACCCACAAATTGAAGATCCGCAAACCCGGTGCCGTTATGTTTCTTCGAAAGATGCTAGGCGGCTCGTTGATGAGTTTCTCCGCTTTGATAATTCCTGGTGGCAATGACACCTTGTTGTTGTATGGAATTCCCTCTCTCGCTCCTCATGCTTTCGTTGCGTACCTTATTATGCTTACTGCGTTGTTTGCTCTCTTTTGGATTCGCAAAATCCTACCAGCTTGAGCGTGCCTACCTTTTAGCAGGTCTACCTGTTCTGAATCCGACTCCCTACTTCCTTTCTCGTTTCGATTTTTACTTGAACGCAACGATGACGCTTATTCAAAATTCAGTAAGCTTAGCGTTTAAGCACTAGTAAAACCATGCGTACTTGAAGAAAGGATTCGCACGATTTTGGAATAGTTATTTCATTTCTTGCGTTAAGCTTATTCCGGCGCTTGATCGGCAACGATCTTGGAAATAGCAAGCTAATGAGCACATACAGCCATCACCGCGTGATCGCCGAGTGAGCTTTAGAAAAACTCGTGGATTGCTACTGATCCACCTTTAACGACGCCCGTTGGATTACCCGTCAGAATTTTGGCAAATTGATGATGAAATAAACTTTTCAATAACTTCCATACTCGGGCATGCATCTCCAAGAAGAATGCGCACGCCCTAGCTCCAAGGCTTGGTTCACAGGCTTTTCGCTCCCGCGCCTCATCTATTGATCAAAACAAGGAGAGTACAATTTGTCTATTCAGCGGCTTTTTACAATCATTTTTTCCGCTATTATCGTCAGCGCAATAACGCTCAGCCTGGTCGTTTTGGCCATGATTGATAATCAACAAAGCTTGAGTGATCGAGAAGAAAACCGCTATCGGTCGTATTTACTGGCAGATGAATTAAGGCAAAGCTCGGACGATTTGAGCCGAATGGCTCGCACCTTTGCGGTGACGGGTGAGCGCCGCTACGCACAATTATACGATCAGATTTTGTCGATCAGGAACGGCCAAGATAAGCGCCCCTCTAACTACAATTATCCTTATATCGACTTTCTCGCTGCCGGCCAGCAGTTTAATACCAAGTATGACCCCGCTGTCGCATTAATTGATTTAATGCGGAAACAGGGTATGAATGAAGCTGAACTGGCAAAGCTTAAACAAGCTGAACAAGCATCAAACGAGCTCGCGAAAATCGAATCTGAAGCGATGGACATTGCTTCGGGGGTAAAAGGGTCAGCGCCAGATCTTGATGCATCCACTCGCCTAGTCTATAGCCCTCGATACGATGCAGAAAAAGCTCGTATTATGACGCCAGTAAAAGAATTTTTCGCCTTACTCAACCAGCGGACTCATCAGGAAGTAAATGATTTGCGCCATACCGGCTCCGTTTACATGAGTGTGGTGTGTGCGATGGTTGTATTGGTCATCATCATTGCGGTCATCGGCATTATTACGATACGACGCAAAGTAGGCGGTGCACTGATGCGACTTTCTAACGACGCGCAAAGGGTAGCTGAAGGTGACCTCAGTACCAATCTGGACGCTCAAAACGGAGGAGAATTTGGAGTTCTGTCTCAGGCATTCGGCAAAATGGTGATAAGACTGCGTGACGTTGTAACTAATGTTGTGAACTCTAGCAACCAGCTCGGCGTATCAGCGGAACAGCTCACTAACACAACGCGCATCACACTCGAAAATATTAGACAGCAAGAACTGCATACCTCGGAAGTCGCTACCGCCATCACAGAAATGGCAGCCACTGTTCAAGAAGTTGCACACCATTCGGCCCAGACAGCAGAAGCCGCCCAAAAAGCAGACAGTTCCGCCGCAAGCGGTCGCGAGGTAGTAGAGCAAATGGTGGTGACTATCCAGCAGTTACACGATGACATCGGCAAGGCCGCTGAAGTGATTCAAGCCCTGGCCGCAGACACATCCAGTATTGGGGGAATTCTGGATGTCATTCGCAGCATTGCCGACCAGACCAATTTGCTCGCCCTCAATGCCGCAATCGAGGCGGCCCGAGCTGGAGAGCAGGGTCGTGGGTTCGCTGTTGTAGCAGATGAAGTCCGCAATCTGGCGAAACGCACCCAGGATTCGACTCAAGAGATTCAAGATATGATCTTGCGATTGCAGGAAGGCGCCAAGCAAGCCGTTACCGTCATGGATCAAAGCCGTAGCCAGGCGGAAGCTGGCTCGCGTCAGGCCGATAATGCCGGTCACGCTCTTGAGGATATTACCCACGCCAATCGGGTGATCAGTGACATGGCGGTTCAGATTGCGAGCGCTGCTGAGGAACAGGCTGTGGTTGCTCACGACATAAGCCAACGAATCGAACAGATTAGAGAGCTAGCGAGTCATAACGCTACAGGCTCAGATCAAGTCAGTAGCGCCAGCGAAGGTGTTGCTCGCCTTGCCGAAGGTTTGAATGTCCAGGTAAGGCATTTCAACCTCCTGCGCAACTGACGTTGATATTCGGCAGAAGCGATCAAAAGCTTCTGCCTACCGATTCTTTCAGGACGGTTTTCCTCACAAGAGAAGCCAACTGCATCAGATTTTTCTCAGCGCGCGACTCGTTACTCATGACATACCACCCTCTGAGCACTCGAGGCACACAGACAAAACAGGCCCTAAGCGGGCCTTTTTTGTTTTTAAGTCAAATCATTTGGTAAGCCAGGACTCGACGGTTGCAGAGCCATGCTCTGACTTCCACTCTTTAAGTATTTTGTGATTACCGCCCTTAGTCTCGACTATCTCGCCGCTATGAGGATTCTTATACACCTTCACTTGCCGCGGCTTACGGCTGCCAACCTTGGATTCAGTAGCAGGAACGCTTCGAGCTTGAGGGTCTAGCAGGTTGATTACGTTTTTCAGGCTGAAGCCATATTCAGCCAGCAAAGCGCGCAGCTTACTTTCGAACTCCATTTCCTTTTTCAATCCGGAGTCGCTTTTCATGGACTCCAGTTCCGCGATCTGCAGAGCGAGTTGCTGTTCGAGCTTACGAAATTCAGCCAGGCGAGACATGAGCAAATTCCTTATCGTGTGGATAGCTAAGCACCATGATATAAGGTTTAGCGATCTAAATCCCTTTCGAATTGAAACTTTCAGAAATCATAGCTGAGGTGGCTAATTTACCAAGTATCTCTGTAGCTGGTATTGCGTGCAGAGGGCCGCGCTCGCGACCTATGCCGTGGAGGAGAACATGAGGGAAAAGGTGCGGAAAAAGTATAAGGAGATAACGTCGTTGCCAGGCCCGCTACAGAATTAATGTCAAATTATTGCCTAAGGGTCGGCCGGTACCTCGGCTTTTTGCTGCTCCCAGTTATCGCCTACACTGAATCGAATGCGATGCTGCGGCTAGATCAAGCGATTTCTAAACCGTCGCACACTGCCAAGGTATGAGGCCGGCTCATAATGGAACAATGCATCAGAGTAAAAGCTTCCGATATTGAATAAAGCTCGAACGATCGGCAATCCGGTCATAAAGCTGCATCGCAGTATGGTTGGTTTCGTGTGTAAGCCAATGCACACGGGACGCGCCGCGACGCCGTGCATCTTCATAGACGTGCTCGATCAACGCCCTTCCGATCCCATGACCACGCGCATAATCCGCGACGAATAGATCCTGAAGGTAACAGTGATCACTCATTGCCCATGCTGATCGATGGTAAATTGAATGCACCAGCCCAGATGCCTGATCTCCGATCATCGCCAGCGCCGCAAACATCGGTTCTGCTGGATCCAAGAATCGCAACCAGGTATTGAGCGTCACACACTCTGGGATATCGACTTCGTAAAATCGCTGATAGCTTTTCCACAGAGGGAGCCAATTATCATAATCCTTGCTCTCAACGGCTTTGATTTGAACTGATTGCATAAGATGCTCCTCTGACGCATATGGCTGTTGTCGTGCTTTGGCTCATACGGGAACAGCGGCTGCCGAATACCTCGCCCCAACCATCCCAGTGACTCGTTGTACCGATTGGTCGGAAATCACCTCGATTAACATTCCTCTAAAAGAAGCTCCTTCACCTCTCTCAGATCGATCATCGCGAGCGCTGTATCCCTGGCTAAAGTCGCTTGCTCACTGTCCAGGAACGCAGTCGCTTGTATGGAGAAAAACTGCAGTTTTTTTAGGCCAACGCTCTCCAATACCACCGAGAGATAAGGCGTGAGAAAATCAGGCTGGGACGCACGATGACCAGAAAAGACACCTCCGGAAGCCACGCCTATGAATACTGGCCGATCCCGAAGCATCCCCACCTTCCCCGCCGGCGTTGACATGAAGGTACGACCGGCACGAAGAATCTGGTCGATCCACGCTTTGAAAACAGACGGAACCGTTAAATTGTTCATGGGTGTTCCGATAACAATAACGTCAGCCGCTTCAACCTCTTGAATAAGAGTCTCAGAAAGATCGAACGCTCCAGCTGGCGGATTCGCCAATGTGGTCGGAGTCGATAGCGCCAATGAATAAGCAGGCGACATGTGCGGCAGTGGTACAGTTCCAATATCACGACGGGTAATGCTCACTCCTGAAGCGAGCGCAAGGAGCTTTTCGACTATTGCTGCTGAAAGCAAGCGGCTTTGCGACCCATGACGTGGACTGCAATCGATGTGGAGAATGTTCATAAATATGCCCTTAGAGACTACACAGCCTTCTTCTCGCCTGTTTCCCTAATCAATACTTAACAAACTAAGCTATGATAAATGTTACTTATACCGCGGGGTGTTGCAGATCCACCGCAGGCTAGTTTTGGGGAAAAGAATCTAGAGTGCCAAAAGACTCTCTTCGAAAGCGCACACCATCACCCTGCATGTGACTGATGGAGTGGCCATGTTATTGCAACCACTTGATGTGTCCGCTCAAAACGAAAGGCCGAACACAACCCGGAAGGTCACTCCGGGACACGTCCGGCCTTTCTCACCATGCTTGAAATGCATCAGCTCCAAGGTTTTTCTCTTGGAGTCGATTTGGTCCGCTAAGACTCAGATTGATCCCGCCGGCAAAACAGCGGGAAAATCTCTCTCTGGATCAAAAACATTATTGAAAAAGTTCGTCAGTGAATACATCGCCACCAACGAGATGATTTCCATCACGTTCGCCTCTGTGTAGCCCGCTTCCCGGACGGCCTTGTAATCCGCATCACTGACCTTGCCGCGAGTTTCGACAATTTTGTGTGCGAACTTCAGTGCAGCATCACGCTTTGGGTCTGAGGCATGCCCCTTGCGCGCGAGAATGATCTCATCGACTGACATCTTGGCCATATGCTCGGCTGTATAGCTGTGAACAGTCAGGCAGTAATTACAGCCGTTTGCTTCTGAAACAGCGAGACCGATACCATCACGCGTCTTCACGTCAAGCGCCTTACTCAATGAGCCGAGCAGAGTGGCCCATGAGTTGAACGCAATTGGACTCTGCGCGAAGGTCATCATCATATTTGGAGTGAACCCGATGTTCTTAGTGAACGCATCGAGCGTTAGTTTCGAATCAGCCGGCACTTGTTCCGGTTTTACAGCTGCACTTCTAGGCATTGTAGACTCCGTAAGTTACTGGGTTTACTGACAATTAAACGAGATCCAACACTTCCGCCAACGGACGACGTGGTTTTTGTGCCCAGTTCCCTGGGCGTTCCGCACCAATTGAAAGCAACATGACCGGCACTTCGTTATCGCCCAGCCCGAATTCCCGAGACACCGCTTCAGCATCGAAACCGATCATGGGTGTAGAGCCTAAGCCCAGCGACCGCGCGGCGTAGATCATCGCTGATGCGCCAAAAGTGCCCGTACGCATGGCTTCATCTCGCTGACGCTGTGGATGTTCTAAATACAAGTCCCGAGCAGGGAGTTCCCAATCTGAAACCATGGCCGCAGGCATTACCCCGGCTGCAACCAAAGGTGCCAAGCGTTCTGGTATCACACTTGAGTCGGCCAACTGACCGCAGATGATGAAGGTTACAGCGGCTTCGGTGATCGGAGGTTGACTCCAGGCGATAGGACTTAAACGCGCTTTGGCTTCTGGCGATCGTACTGCAATAAAACGCCAGTTCTGTATGTGGAAGGATGTCGGTGCTGAGGTGCCGATTTTCACCAATTCACGGATTTGATCGTCGCTCAACACAGCAGTTGGGTCGTAATACTTAGCAGCACTGCGACTCACGATACATTCGATGACAGCGTTGGTCATGATGACTCCTATGATCAAACAGTAAGTTGAGGGTCGGTGGAGTTCTCGTTAGGGACATGCCGGCTCCTTTCGAGATATTGTTCAGCAGATGTCTCTAGTTCTTTGGGACGCTCGCTCATGTGGGACATGATATCTACGCTTCGAATTATCTGACGTGCTGCGTTCCTGCCTTCTAATTCACTCTTGATAGCGAATCATTCTGCTTGGCAGAAGAAAGCGTCGTTCCTCCAACTTTCACTACACTCTCTCAACCATCACTCGTTGCTGCGTAAGCGAAAACTTGTTAATCAACAGTGGCTGCCGCAATACACGTTGATGACCGAAAATGATCTCACCAACATTACGGCTGCAATATTTGTCATTAAGGTCAACACCATCTCACGCTTCGGCACCCGAGCTATATCATCTTCTTGCGGTATTTCTGAGTGTGTGATCTAGCACAATGTTTTACTTGAATGAATTGGCGGGTTATTTATCATTGCCATGAATGCAGCGACCCATCTCAGTCTTTGCATCTTGTTCCGTTGATAGTACGAATATAAGAACCAAGATCATCAACTTTTGTGTGTACCAAGATTATGAACTCACACCTGCAGATTCAGCTTGACCGAGCAGCAAAGATGTCCCTGTCGGAACAAATTCGTTTAAGCATTAGCAGGGCAATAGAATCAGGCTTGCTAGCGCCAGGCACCCGATTACCTTCATGGCAAGATCTGGCTTCGCATTTGGGGGTAGCGCGCGGGACTGTTCAAGAAGCTTATGAGCGTTTATCTGATTCCCAGATGATCGAAACGTCCGGTGCAAAAGGCACCCACGTTGCACCGCGGCCCCGAACCGCGGTCGCTCAGTCAGCGCCACCGGAGCCTGGCGCGTTCATGAAAGCCTATGAGCGGATGAACGCCGGTCCTGCGATCTTTCAGTTGGGCATCCCTGCATTTGAGGGCCTTGAAAAGTTATTCGCACGCGCCCGATCGTCCAATTTGTTGAAGGCAGGCTCTTTTTCTTCACTGATTTACCCCGACCCCAGGGGCGAGCTCGAGCTACGCCGAGAGATCGCAGGATACCTTTCTATTGCCAGGAATCTTCATTGCTTTCCTGAGCAGGTGTTTATTACCTCCGGCTACAGTTCCGGCTTGGGACTTGCTCTTCGGGCTCTCGGCTTGGACCGCAAAAAGGTTTGGATGGAAGAGCCCGGCTTTTTTCTCACCCGCAAAGGTCTGGAGCTGGCTGGTTTGAACATCGTTCCAATCCCCGTAGACACAGAAGGTCTCAATGTTGGCTACGCGATTGAGCACGCTCCGGAAGCTGCCCTTGCTGTTGTGACACCTGGGCAACAGGCGCCCTTGGGTTCAACCCTGTCTTTAAGGCGACGACTGCAAATGCTTGAATGGGCGGTAGCGAATGACGCCTGGATTATCGAGGATGACTACCTCAGTGAGCTTCAGCTGGATGGGAGGGCGGCCCCTGCCCTAGCGTCCCTGGATGATGGCATGCGGGTCATCCACGTGGGCTCATTCAGCAAAACTGTAAGCCCGGGTTTGCGTCTTGGATTTGTCGTTGCGCCAACTGAACTAGTCACCGCGTTCTCTGAGGTGGCCGCTACGCTAGCCCCTGCCCCCTCTCCGGTCATTCAACTCGCCACGACTCAATTCATGCACGAAGGCCATTACATCCGACGTGTTCGCCGGCTTAAGCGCCTATATCTTGCCCAGCGTGAAGCATTATGTGCGCGGCTAAGAACGCACAATGCTGACTGGTCAAATGCTGGGTTGGCAGTGCTTCTCAAACTCCCGGATGCTTCACCCGACGTCCAAATCGTGCGTGAGGCAATGAACTATGGGATGGCTCCGTCGCCTCTGTCCGCTTGGTTTGCTAGCCCATCCGCGAAGGCTTCCGGCCTCTTGCTCGGTGTTGCGACTGCGCCAGAACCGTCTCTCGATACTTCCTGCAACCGACTCTTCGAAATCATAGAACGGCTTTGTTGAGGTAATGCCCTCAACATCGAGCAACGAGCAACCGTCCTGAGAAACCGTCCGAACGGTTTTCCTTGCACCGTTACTCGGCCCCTTCATCCTGATGTCTTCCTTCGGGTACTTCCCCGTTCCGACGGTGCGCGCGCCCAAACTCACAGATCACTCGTGCGCTGCGCACACTGCATAAACTGCAACGGACTCCGTAATCATTACAGCCCCTAAAGGCAAGCATTAATGAGTACCCAGGAGCGGAAATCTCGTCGATAAAGAAAATAACAAACGCTGATGTCATCTCTGCTCAGCAAGGCAGCGGTTGCTAATAGCGGAAAGCCCGGATGCGTATCCAGAATTTTATCTGGAGCGCCCCAGGCTTAACCGTTACTTGCGCATCACATGACATTCAGCATTGTTCAGAGAATATCGATGTGTGCGGATGACGTTCAGATCGACCCTGCCAATGCCACGGCAGGAAAGTCTTTCTGCGGATCAAACACGTTATTGAAGAAATTAGTCAGGGAATACATGGCGACCAACGCGATGATCTCCATCACGTTCGCATCCGTATAGCCCGCGTCGCGGACAGCTTTCAAATCCGCATCGCTGACCTTGCCGCGGGTCTCAATCACTTTGTGCGCAAACTGAAGGGCTGCGTTGCGCTTTGGATCGATGGCCTGGCCCTTGCGAGCGAGAATAACTTCATCGGCTGGCAACTTGGCCATATGCTCGGCCGTAAAGCTGTGAACAGTCAGGCAATAGTCGCACCCATTGGCTTCAGAAACGGCGAGACCGATACTGTCACGCGTCTTTACGTCGAGCGCTTTGCTCAAAGATCCGAGCAGTGTCGCCCAAGCGTTGAACGCAATTGGACTCTGCGCAAAGGTTGCCATCATATTTGGAGTGAACCCGATGTTCTTGGTGAACGCATCGAGCGTTGGCTTCGAATCAGCCGGTACTTGTTCCGGTGTTAAAACTGTACTTCTAGACATGGCACTCTCCGTCATTTACTGGTTTTACTGACAATTAAATGAAATCCAACACTTCATCCAAGGGGCGACGTGGTTTCTGCGCCCAGTTTCCCGAGCGCTCTGCGCCAATGGACAACAACATGACCGGCACTTCGTTTTCGGCCAGTCCAAACTCGCGGGTCAACGCTTCGGCGTCGAAACCAATCATTGGCGTAGAACCAAGGCCCAGCGACCGAGCGGCATAGATGATCGCCGACGCACCGAAAGTGGCAGTGCGCACAGCTTCGTCCCGCTGGCGCTGCGGATGCTCCAGATACAATCCGCGCGCAGGAGCCTCCCAATCCGCCACCATCGCAGCAGGCATGACGCCTGCTTCAACCAACGGCGCAAGGCGTTGTGGAATGACACTGGAATCAGCCAATTGACCGCAAATGATGAAAGTCACTGCGGCTTCAATAATTGGGGGCTGGCTCCAGGCAATCGGACTTAACCGCGCTTTCGCCTCAGGAGTGCGTACTGCAATGAAGCGCCAGTTCTGGATGTGGAAGGATGTGGGCGCACTGGTGCCGATTCGCACCAACTCACGGATTTGGTCGTCACTTAGGGTGGCGGCGGGATCGTAATATTTGGCTGCACTGCGGCTGAGGATGCATTCGATAATGGCGTTAGACATGGTGACTCCTATATGTGAAAACTTTTATGAGTAACAAAACTCTCGAGTTGCCACCCGGAATTTGGGCGAGCGTTGCCAACGCCGCTCGCAAAAGTGACTTACTTCAATTCTGGAAGTTGGTACTACTTAGTGCTTATGCATCTCTGAACATCAAACATAATGGATATCGACATTACGTCTATCGGATGTCGACGTAGCGCAAGCATTCGAAACCGAATTGAGATAGCTGTACGCACCATCCCTATTGGTGCCATGACCAAGAGCAATACCCTTAGCCGGCACAGAGGCATCAAATGCCGCGTCACGGGAGAACATTTCGATGGGAATGGCGATTCGGCTCATGGCTTGGCTCCATCATCACGTTGTCAGGAGTCGCCACTTTAGGCTGCGAGAGTGTTAATTTCGAGACTGGATTAGCTCAACAAAGAACTCAAAAGGATCAATCTAACCTTAATTATGGGCGGCGCTGCGTCACTTCAGGACGTCAATCGTTTTGCCGGGATCGAGATGCACCGCAGGCAGCAAGAACCGTGCTTCTCACTCATCAAGAGGCCGCTCCATCCAGGGGCGAGTGACTGTTAGGCAATCTGTACAAAAGAAGCGCACTACTCGTCGCCATGAGCTTGGCGACGCCATTGCCCTGCTGTCATTCCCATCGTTTGGGAGAATACGCGCCGAAATGCCGCTACGGATCGATACCCGACCCTCTCAGCCACAGCCTCGGAGGTCATCGACGGCTTCTTAAGTTCGTTGGCGGCCAAACTCATCCGTATATCAGTGAGCAGCTCAATCGCGGAGCGTCCCAATTTATCCTGAAAATGTCGCATGAAAGTTGCCCGTGACATGCTGCACAAGTCAGCGAGATCGGGCAAAGTCCAAGCACGCGCCGGATCGTTAAACATAGCTGAAATAGCGGGAGCCAGCCGGGGATGGCCAGCCAGCGCCAGTAGCCCTGATGGCGCTCGTTCGGACTCACTAGCCGTGCGCAATACCAGCGTGAACAGCGCAGAGGAAAGTGCATTGAGCATGGCGTTTCCGCCCGGTTTGTCTCCCCTGGACTCCATCCGCATCAGGCTGACAAGGTTGGCCAGGTGAATCGAGGCGACACCAGTGCCGTCATCATTAAGTTCGTCAACGGCGCGTACCACCAACTGCTTGGGCAAGTAATTGTGAATCACCCGATCATGCGGCGGCTCGATGAAAAACCTTCCGCACAACATATCGAGGCGCTCTTCATTGCCGTCATTCTCACTGACCGTCCATCCTCCGAGCCCCTGATGATTGCAGGTGGGTTTGGGCTCCTGGCCGCTGCCATCGTGCAAAACGTGCGCCGACCCGTATGGCAACAGCACGATGTCGCCAGCCACCAAATCCGTACTCACCGTTCTCTCCGGATCCTCTAAGACGGCTCGCCCGTTGAGTACGATGTGATAAGGAATTTCACGAGCCGGGGACTGGATTCTATCTACGCGCCAAGGCGCACCGTAGGCACAACGGACCTCTAACTGGCCGGTGACGGTGATCATTTTCAGGAGATGGCTGAGCCAGTCGAACTGGGACATAAAGTACTCAAGAACCGAAATCGTTCTGGCATCTTATCGCGGTTGCAGAGGGGGCGTTGGCCGGCTTTTTACCCACATCATCCAGGGCATTGTTCGACTTCAGTTCCGGTCAAGTCAGAGCTTTAACTGAGGATTAAGGGCATCAAGTCGTCAGTTACCGAAATCTTGATTTCGTTGGCACACAGATTGAGTGCCTGCGGCTTTGATGTAAGTGATCTTCAGCCGAGCGCAAGAGGGGGACGTTTCATACTGACCAGCTCCATCACTTCGCGCCGGTCTTCTTCGGATGAAACCTCGATGGCCAGCCACTTTCCGTCAGTGTAGGTGCGCGCATTATCGTAAAGCTTGATTAATTGAGGGCGCCAGAAATAACGCCGCTCCTCGAATGTCTCTCGCTCTGCTCGGCCCAAGACCACCTCGACCGAAAGCAACTTGTACCCAGGGAGTAACGTGCAAAACGCTTTGGTCTTCTTGTAGCGCAGAATCCACCCACGCTTACCGCCGCGGTACCGCCATTCAGGATCAAAGACGCCTGGGTAGGATCGATCAATCCAACTTCGCAGTTGCACCCAATGCTCGAAGGCTTCAGGCCCAATCCAGTCTCGAACCATTCTTTCGTCGGGCGACGTCGATTTGCCCATGATCCTGCCACCGATCTCGGGCAAATGTTCCAAGCCGCTTTCTGGCTGGTTGCATTGATGGTCTCGGAGCTTCATAAATTTCCAGTTCGAGTGGAGTATGCGCGGGAGTGCGACTTTCCTCCGAATGAACGTTCACTGTGGATGCTTCATATCAATTCTCTGTCGATTCTGGACTGTTGACGGTACGGATTGAAGGACCAAGATCCCAGCTTTTGATGTATACCAAGGTCTACATCCACTCCGCAGCGCTGGGTAGATTGTTACAGCATGCACCCGAGCAGAGCTGCATGACGCTGGAGCACTGGAAGACATTGCTCACGCAATTCCAAGAGACAGACGTGCTGAAAATGTACTGATGCTCATGGTGGCAACCTCTTTATCCTGCGCATTCCTCACAGCATTGCCATGGATGTGACATTCATAAATTCCTGCGCAGGATAAAACTTTAGCTGTTCAGTATTTAGTGTCAGCCTTCCGTCTTAGCCATCGTAATGAATCACAGCGGCATGGTGTAATGAACGGCATAGCTCTCTACCCCATCATTATTACTGGTGATCCCAGCATTAGAATAATGGGTCGCTCGAACTCCAATTTCATGCCCACCAGTAAAACGCAATCCTACACCAAAACGATCCTCAAACTGAAAAGCGCTACCGAGACTGTTATTTTCTATCTCGGTATCAGAGAATAACGCTACACCTACGCCCAACTCTATAAACGGCTTGAAGTAACTATTGGAGAATTCGTAAACAAATACGGGTGAAAAGGACAAGCTATTATTGCCTGCCGTCTCATCACCTTCCCAATAGGTATAAGCACCACTCCAATAACCGGTCAAACGACCCACGTCACTTTCCCACCAACTCTTTCCCCAATCTGACTGTAACCCTAGCCGGTAGGTCATAGTAGACTCACCTGTTTGTCCGACCGAGAATTCAACACCGGCCGCTTCGGCTACAATACTATGTCCCATCAGTGTGGCCAGAACTGCTGCCAGGCAAAACGAACGCCCCATTAGAAACCTCATTTCTTGGATATTTTATTGGTTTGTGGGCTTTCAGAGAGAACAATCCCTATCTGGTCTCATTTGCACCCGAAAGCGACACAACCCCGATCGTATTTCGCGAAGGCATCTGGGTATTTCAGAAACGTGCGAGATCAGGGACACGTGTGATTTGTGCCCGTGGCCGAAGAAGTTTGATAACTAAGCGATGGGTAGGACGGGTGAGCTTTGCAGCATCGAGAATCCGCGATGCTTTTCATCCCCTGAACGCGACGTCTTTTCGCTTTACGTTAGGAAAATCAACATCGGTATCCGCCATGTTGTTGATGAAGTTAGTCAGAAGACACAGTACGGTTAAAACGGTGATATCGATGATTTCGGGATCGGTATAGCCTGCAGCGCGTACCGCAGCGAGTTCTTGATCTGTTACTTTTCCGTTGCGCTCCACCAGGTATTTAGCAAACAGAGCTGCAGCAGCACGCCTGGGATCCTCTGATCGCCCCTGCCGATTCAGCGCCATTTCCTGGGATGAAATACTTGCTAATTTAGTCGAAATATAAGCCTGCGCATTCATGCAGTAATGGCAGCCATTGACTTCAGCCACCGCTAACGCGATAGCATCACGCGTCCTAACATTCAAAGCCCTCGACATTGCACCTTGGAAACTGATGACCCCGGAAAAAGTGTCTGGGCTGGAGGCCAACATCCGAAACATATTAGGAATAAACCCAACGTGGCTACCAATTGCATCCAATGTGGAGTGAGTGCTGGGTGAGACTTGATCACGAGTTGGAATAGTAATACGTGCCATACATAAGTCCTCATTCATAGCCTCTGATGGCTTATGAGGAAGCATATTTTCAAATATCTAGATTGATAACCCCTCCAAAGCGGGAACCATCCTCTCAGTTTTCAAGAATCACATTCGGTAAAACGTACAATATCAGCATCAGCTACCTTCAATAACAACAGCTATGCCAAGACCTAGTTCTTACACCATTGACTCAATCACTTGCCCATTATAAGTAATGGCGCTTCAAACCGACCCATGAAACCAGACAAAAGCCTGTTACGCGTGAAAAATGGAAAGTTAAGAAAGACACTTTACGCTTATCACTCAATTGTTGACGGTCATAAAAAAATTATCCGACCCATGCGCGACCACATAAAAACACGTCACGAGCTGGACTCAACCTTAATTAAACGTTTTAAAAACATCAACTTTCGGAAAATCAATCTTTGTGTCAAATACATTATTTACATAGTTGAAAAATGTATACTGGGTAATCAAGCCAATGACAGTGAGAATATCCATGTCGGTAAACCCAATTTCTCGAATCCTTGTGAGCTCCAATTCAGCAACATGCCCTCGAGTGGTTACAACTTTCTTTACAAATTTCCCCAACGCTTCCATTTTTGGATCATTTGATATACCCAGCCTGGCAAGCAGCAAATCGGCTGGATATATTTTTCCGAAATTCATACCTATATAGGTATGAGCCGCTAAACAATATAAACATGAATTCTCTTCAGATACAACAAGAGCAACAAGCACTCGAACCTTTTCATCAAAGCTATCATTCAAAGATCGCTTAACTTCTTCAAGTGCTTCTAAAGCATTCAGCGATAGAGATGTCAAACGCAGTACATTAGGTACGAACCCCATCTTGTTAAAGATCAAGTCAAGTGCAGGTCGAGCCTCTTCCTGAGCGCTGTCTCTTGTGGGAATTATAGTTCGGGTCATTGTCACACCTCGAGCAATATAAGGCGGTAGCGTAAAAGCGATTTCCTACACCAAAGCAGCCACCGCCCTATAGACCTCTGTTTTTAGACCAACATTTCGGTCGGAAAATCAATATCTGTATCAAACACGTTATTGATGTAGTTGGTGAAGCTAAATTGTATCACCAGACCAATAACCTCAATAATTTCAGCGTCAGAGTACCCGGCTTCCCTCACGCAATAAATATCATCTTCGCTCACATGACCGCGCTTTTCCGCAACTTTGGCAGCAAACTGAAGAATGATTTGGGTTTTTGGATTATTTGATTGACCTTTTCGCGCAAGCGCAATTTCTTCGGGACTATCTTTCGCCAGATTTAATCCAACAAAAGCATGTGCGGCCACACAGTAAGGACAGCCGTTGATTTCGGAAACAACGAGAGCAATCCGCTCGCGTGTTTTCAAGTCTAAGGCTTTCATCAACGGAGTTTGCAACCCTACCAAAGCCGCAAGGGTGTTTGGACTCATTGCTGTAAGGCGGTATAAATTCGGGAAAAAACCTATACGTTTCCCAATAACATCCAAGGTTGCGTGAGTTTCTGGAGGCGTATTCTCTCTGCTCGGAATTTCGACCCGCGACATATTATCTACCTTTAATGATAGTAGGGGTGAGTGCTACAGCCTATCGAAGTAACCCCCTAAAAATAAATGTAATATTTCAAGAAGCACCTTCTCAAAAAGTGAAAACTTCTGAGACTTTAGACACTATCTAAACAGTCCAGCACAGCGTGTACCGCCCGGACAAACCTAAAAAGGCACGAATCTATAAATTTATAAAGCACCGAATGCGATTCATTTATCCGACAAGGATTATCTCGGTTTTTGCATAACTGAGAATTAGCCTTTACGTTCTTAAAAGTGGCTGTTAGGTTATCGCCAACACGCATATTCATATCATTCAATGAGGAATGAACGAAATGGATCGTCTTGAAGCGATGGCCATCTTGGTGGCTACCGTTGAGAGCGGAAGCTTTTCTGCCGCAAGTCGCAGGCTGTCCGTTCCACTACCAACAGTCAGTAGAAAACTTGCGGCTTTAGAAGAGCATTTGGGGGTTAGACTTTTAATGCGATCCAGTCGTAGCCTCACGCTGACTGAAGCAGGCATGAGTTACCTCCAATCTTGTAGACAGATTCTTGAGCAGGTAACTGAAGCCGAACGATCTGTGGCCGGTGAATACTCAATCCCACGAGGCGAGCTGGTCGTCAGTGCTCCCGTCGTTTTCGGACGCCTTCACCTGCTACCTATTATCAATGATTTCCTGGCCTCCTTTCCTCAGATTAACACTCGGCTGATTTTAACCGACAAAGTAATGCATCTTGTTGATGACCATATTGATGTCGCCGTACGAGTCGGCCAACTACAGGACAGTAGTATGGTTGCAACCCAGGTTGGGACAGTCTGCAGGGTGGTTTGCGCGAGCCCTGAATACCTGGCAAGTCACGGTAAACCTACGCATCCATGTGACCTTACAGAACATTCGTGTGTTAATTTCGAAGGGCTGCCCTCGGGGCCATTGTGGAGTTTTTCCCCAACTGCAACGCCAATGGATCCGATCACTGTGATGGTGAAACCTCGCCTGTCGGTGAACACCGCTGAGGCTGCGATAGATTCTGCTATTGCAAATGTGGGCCTAACTCATGTTTTGTCATATCAAATTGCAAGTGCTGTCGAACAGCAAAAATTGAGGCTAGTGCTTCGCGATTTCGAACCAACACCTTTACCTGTCAGTTTGGTTCATGCGGGACAATCCCCATTACCTGTTAAAACTCGCAGCTTTTTTGATTTCGTTGCGCCACGACTAAGGGCAGCACTGCTCGGCGATAAGAATAGATTACGAGCAGGCATGAGTACGCCAGTACTCGAATATCCGGGTGTATAACACACAAGAAATTTCTGATAATGACTCTAGCTTTATCACTAGGATCATCACCGACGAGAGGCATTCTCGTCATAGTAAAGAAGCTGAAGATGACGCTCATCGCGCATTGCTGGCGATTAAACGACGTCAACTATTGAAAACACCTTGCTTACAATAATTAACAAGCCAACATGATTAGCCATTCCTAGCATCAGCTTCAGCGTAGGGGGAATTTAGCGCTCGCGCCCGCTACTCACCGACCACCCTGGCATAGTCAGCTGCGGACATTAAGGAGTCAATTTCAACAGCATCATCGGGGTGGACCTTGAACAGCCATTGCTCATAAGGCGATTCATTTAACTCAGTCGGATTACGCTCCAATTCGCGGTTGATAGCCGCAATCTCTCCTGATACAGGGCTATATATATCGGACGCGGTTTTGATCGTTGCAACCATCGCTGCTTGATCGCCTGCATCAAAGATTTGGCCTAAATCCGGGAACTCAATTGCCACAATCTCCCCTAGCATACCTTGCGCATGTCTGGAAATACCCACAGTAATAGTTCCGTCCCTTTCGAGACGTGCCCACTCATGAGTAGCGGCAAAGCGCAATGCGGATGGAATTTCGCTCATATCAACCCCTTAGCGTCCAACAGTTATTGACATTTCGTCCGGGTCTCCCCTCCAAACACGTTATTCAATGAGCTTTCCTGTTTCTTTCGAAAAATTGCGATCTTTGCGCTCGGAGTATATTTCATTCGAAGTATGGGTAGGTGAATTGTGGTCAGTTTATTAAAACAATGTAGCCGGGACAATTTAAGCTATCACATCGCAACCCTTTAAACGCTAGAACCAGCATCTTGCGAATATATAAATCTCGCGAAACAGATAAATGAGTATGTAGATATCCAAAAAACTGGGGGGCGATGCGAGTCGTTAGGACGATGTAGGTTTCGCACAGAGACGTCACGGGCGTTTTCTAACCCAACGAAATAGATCATTTACCCACCTTATCGGCCAAACATAGGCGCAGGCAAACTAGGGAGTTTCCCCAGCGCCCTGATAGATTATGACGCGCGGGTCGGTAATCTCTGATGCAGTGCTGCGCTCGTCACCCGTTTATTCACGCCAGTCTTCTCAAGACTGTCACGCGTCAACACCAGACACACCCACATGTTTTCTCGCTTCACAACCGGATTCTTAAGACTTCAAAAAAAGGTTGCGACCGTCATTGCTCCATTTTTATAATTAAGTCACAACAATAACAAGGAGCGCGCCATGAACTACACCTCTGCGCAATACATCAAGCAGTACAACAAAACGCTGAACGCGCATTGTGATTGGGAAATTCAGCTATCGACCGACGAAGAACATAAGGATTTTTTTGCGGTATTTCATTTAAACACGCATCCTGCAGAACAAGATACAGCCGTATTCATTGGTTATATCCCCATCATCACACCAGTAGAATCGCTCATTTGTTCCGAAGCATTATGCTTCAATTATTGTCGATTAGGGATGGATATTGGACGGAAGGCTCGAATCTACTTATCAGCAGACACTGGAAGACTCGTCTTTGATGAGCAGACCCAACAGCTTCTGAATGAGCTCAAAATTCAAGCTACTGAAGGCTCAGAGCCTCAAAGAAACGGCGCAGCAGTTCATATTCTCTTTCCAGAAGAACAGTAACGGGGGTTCAATCCACCCTCCAACGCTTTGACCGCAGGCAAGCTGGCATGCTTGCGGGCACCACGGCCGGCTAGGATGTAAAGGGTATCTTTGCTTTCAAAAACGCACTCCTCAAAGTCGCTCTGAAAATCGCTGATTACACTATCCCCTGGCTGGAGTTTGTTAGCACTGTCGAACACCACTGCTTGCGCATACAAAACGGTTGCCTCGAGGCCTTGCGCTTTGATTTCCCGTTCTTGAGATTCCGGGAGCATGACATCCAACACCATCCAGTACCTCACGATACAGAAGTGCTGCTTCCCGAATGTATCAGCCGCAAGCGGAATCAACTCTTCGTCGCGAAGTCTCGAACCACCCAGTGTTCGAGCAGAACCAAAAAGCAGATCGCCCAGCAACTCGGGGTCTGTCGCATTCGTTTTCTTCATTCTTACTCTAAAACTTGCTTCCCCCTGGGATTCCAGGCAGGGAGTGATTATCAAACACCGTCCACTACGACAGCTCGGTAGTTCTTAGGCATTCTCGATTGCCGCTCGACCTCTCGATGAACCGCTCTCAATGGTAAGTACGATTCATGTAAATGTTGCAATGCCCAGGGACCCAGCTCACCACGAGGTAAACACTTCCGGTGACCGTTCGAAACAGCGAGAACCCGTCAACAAAAAACACTTCTTTGATCCGTGAAGTCCTGATGCTCGTACCTTCACGGAACCGCCCTTTGATGTCGCCATACACAGTGCCAATCAGCACCGGAGGGCAATCAACCGCTCCCACCAGATAAGCAGTGATGGTCATTCCGAAGTTCATGCGCATAGTCTCTGCGACGATTGCAGGGATCGCCGATTCAGATGCCTGGTCATTCATACCTGTAGACATCCCATGGATGGATCACTGCCACTGAAGGGAGTGAATTTCTGTTTTCCCACTGCGTCATTCACATCACCTGCTCAGATTTAAAATTGAACACCGCGCTGTCCTGAACACTCACGCAAGACTCAGCACCAAGCCAGGATCGAACCCTGTCTTTTCATTCGGGTACCCGCATGGATTGGAGATCACTCGACAACGGCCCAACGAGACGTCGATAGCTTTGTGGGTGTGACCGAAAATCCAGAGGTCAGCTTGCTCAAGGAGCGCGTACCAATTGTTCGCATAGGCTGCGCTCAGATGCCCTTCATGTTTATCCCCAACCACCTCTAGCACTGGAGCATGGTGTGTCACCACAACGGTTTTGCCCTCGAAGGGTTTGCCCAACTCTTTAGCTAGCCAATCGTGCGAAGCGTGGTTTCGAGCTATCACGTCGGATGGGCGTAGTCGTCGATAATTCTCCCCTGTCCGGATGAAGCGAAAATCATTCATCCAATCCGAGGCGACTTGAATCGCAGCAGCTACATTCCCGGTTGAGGAAAAGTCGGTCCAACTCGTCGTACAAAGAAACCGCGTTTGCTTCCAAACAAAAATTTCGTTCTCCAGGACATGGACATTCGAAGATGCCTGCTCCTTCATTTTTCGGTAAGTGTGATCAATGTGGCTGCCGTAAAACTCATGGTTGCCACAAACGTAAATTACAGGGCACGCGAATACTTGATTTGCCCACTTCACCCCTCTCGCTTTGACGTCAACGTCGCCGGCCAAAATGACCAGATCATAATTTCCTGGCGCAGGCACAAACGTAGAAAAGTCGTTGTGCAGATCTGAAAGCACGTGAAGCTTCATCTATAGCTCGATCTCGATTTACAGCTAAATTGATAGCGTGGACACAAGGCTGAGCCAAACCACAGTCCACAGGATTGGGCACACCCGGCCCAAACCGCCACAATTATTAATATATAGATTTGAGTGGCGGATGGCAAACGGGGCATACAGCTTTGTTTTAACGAAACGGAATATTTTCTGTGCGCACAGCATTCGCCGCAGCGCTCAAGGCATTGAGAGAAAAGCGAGGCTTCACGCAACACGCATTGAGTGAAACCATCACTCAGTCGCACATAAGCCAGATTGAAAACGAAAAAACCTCTCCGAGCCTCGAAACCATCATCGGACTCGCTGATGCAATGCAGCTGAATCCTGTAGCACTGATGGCGCTCGTGTATGCCGCGCAGGAAGGGTTGTCGGCCAAAGACGTGCTGAAACTCGCAAGAACGGATCTGCAGTCCATCTCTCTGCTCAACGCGACCATCCCGCTGGAGGCAGGGTCAAAACCGCACCCGAGGATCACGGCCGCTACCCGCTCACGAATGAAAGTCCAAGCGCTGAAAGAAAAAGGCTTTACACAAGCTGAGATCGCACGGGAATTAGAGATGGCTGAGTCGACGGTAAGACGTCATTGGCACAGAGAGAGTTGATGCCATCCAAAGGGTTCAATACCTTCACGATGGCTCTCTCCACGGGGCCATCGTACAGGTGTGCGGCACCAGTGATGCGATGGCATTGAAGCACAACTCGAAGCGGCGCTTCTTACAGTCAGTCCGGACTGGGTAACGCTGGAAAGCCCCTAGAACCGGACTGGATGAGCAGGCTGGCTTGATCCAGTCTCAACTGCTCGCTGCGCTTGGCAAACTTGAAGCGTTTGTACAGTGCAATCTCGTGGGCCAGTTTCTCGTTGGCCGACTTTTGATGAGTGATTTGCTTGTCCATCCTCTCGCCGCGCTGGATCAACTGTGCCGCCAAGGAGCGCAGTTCTTCAGGGTTTAATTGATCGAGATTCGGGTGCGAATTTATGCCGCCGATTTTGCCTGAGAGGGCTAGTGGCGGCGATAGACAGGTGGGCCAACTGCGCTTGCAAGCGCACCATGGCAGACGAGTTAGAGCACCGTGAAGGCTCCTCCGGAACCGACTTCTTGCCAAGGTAAACCGAGCACCAAGGCTTTAAGTTGCTCTGCATCCAACTCTACGTCAGAGCTGTGCCGCACGCTTGACCAAAGAAGCGCCCTTGATTCAAGCGTCCGGCTGCAAGCCAAATCCCCACACCATCATGCACCAAAACTTTCATACGATTGGGGCGGCGGCTGGCGAACAGATAAGCACAATGCGGCGTCGCCGCACCGAACACCGCGACAACTCGCGCTAACGCGGTTTCAGTGCCGGCGCGCATGTCCTTGGGCTCAATGGCGAGCCAGATGGTGTCGATGCAAGTCATCGCAGCAGGGCTAGCAGAAAAGCGGAACATGCCGCTGCATTTTCTGCCGTCCAAATCACCACGACTACACTTTTCGAATGAGGAACTTCGATTCGAATCGTGGCCGGAAGAATTTTAGGTCCGTTGTTGAAGACAATGCCTTGACCGGAATAAAGGTAGCTTGCAGTGCTACGTTTTCTGCGCATGCACCCGAATCCATTTATGGACAAGGTTTGCATTGAGGTTGTGGGTCAAGGCGACATTGGCAATCGAGGTGTCAGCCTGCGCACACTCGGCGATGACCTAGGCTTTAAAGGAGTTTGAATAGGAACGGCGTTCTTGTGACATCGGCGTCCGCTTGAAAAAGGCTAGAAATGGTGTCCACTTAAATTTAGGTGGACTCCATCGCCTCAAGCGGCGGCATCAGGAAGATGTGTTGCCAGAACAGTTATGAAATTCGTTACATACCTTAAATAGAACGAAACCGTCGCCTACACTGTCTTGCAGAAAGCTTATGTGGGAGAGGCGACTATGCGTGACATCATGCATGCTAAACACGAAGCATACGAACACCGGAGCTCTAGCGGGTGGTTGGCGCTTTTCCTACTTACGGTTGCAGTGGCAACTTCACTGTACGGGCTGATCGTGCTTGGATCGGCAGCTAAGGAAATTCTGGTTGCAGTGATTGCAGCCACTGCGTCTGTGCTTTCGGCGGTTTTCGCTTACGCCTTCCAGCGTGCCCGGGATATGGAGAAGGCTGCCCGGCAGAGAGAAAGAGAACTGGAATCAGCAGCAATTCAACGAGAGAGAGAATTGGAACTTGCAGCCATTCGCCATCGACGTGAATTAGACTTGGCGGCAAAAAAGATAAAACAAGACAATTACACCCGCATATTAGAGAAACTAGCACCTTACATAAGAAACCCTACTGCAGCAGGTGATGAGTTCACAACAGCTTACCTCCATGCATGGGTCATTGGTTCAATTGATGTGCTCCGAGAGGTTGATGAGTTCCTCAAAAAAAGGGACTGGAAGTCACTAGACCGACTGCTTGGCGCCATGAGAGAAGATTTGGCGCTCGAGCTTGGAGAGAGTCTTGAAGGCTTAAGCAGTATTGACTTGTTTCCTACACCTCCGCCCCCCGGTGGTCTGCAACGTGAGCAGTGAAAATCAAATCACCGTTCAGCGGCATGCCGCAATTTACGATCTGAAGCAAGCTAAATCGATCTCTTGGCGCTTGCTTCTCTTCGCTACCCCGAAAAAAGCATTTTAATCAGTGTCGATGAAACGTCCAGGCTAGCTTGCCATCGACTCATGCGAAACGTATAGGGGACAAAACTGATTGTCCCTGAACCGCCTCTCCAATCTCATCCGTGGAGCACCTATACGCTTACACTCCTCGAAAACACTTCACTTGATGACACGAACAGGGCTGATCTAAGGAGACCCATTCGTTTTTCAAGTCGGATCCTTCGAGTCCAGGGGCATGCCCGAAATCCTCGGAATCACCACTTCCCAAGCGTTTACTTTGAGTGCCGCATGAAATTGTGGATCGCCCTCCTCTCGATACCTCACCACGATGCCTTCAACATGGCACTTATCAACTGCGATGCGAGGCTTGAAACTCCTGGCGGTACGTCCTATGACTCGACCTTGAGAGTCCTTTAGCAGGTACCGATCGCCGCTGTATTCGAAGGAGAGTGAATCCCCAGCTTGAAGTTCGGCCAACGCGTTGTGAATGGGTTGCGATGCTGCGCTTCTCCCCACATACCCTATGTCAATTTCCCCAAGCGTTAACTGAACATAGCATCGAGCCAATCTAGGGTCGAATTCCCCATCAAACCTATTCGAAGGCACATCACGTATGAGCTGGCGACTGAATGGGTTACCTAAATCGAACTCACCCAGCGTCAGTGTTTCCTCTGCCCGAGTCATGCCGACATAGTACAAACGTCGTTCGGCATCTAACCCGGCGGGCTCTGTGCTCCATCCGCCATCCAATAGACCGACATGACGAAACTCAAGCCCCTTCGCTGAATGCACCGTGCCAAGGTACAAACCTTTCGAACTTTGTTTACGCAGCGCTCGGGGGTACTCATAGAGCCAATCAACGATCGCAAGGGCTGACAGCTGGCAATCACCCATCTCTTGCCGGAGACACAAAAAAGCCGTCTCGAAGAATTCCTGCCAATGGGTGTCTTGTAGATGAGACTGCAATATCGGCATCACCTCTCTTGCTGACATTGATGCTTCAACGGTGCGCAAAATTTCTATCACCTTCAAGAATCCGCGCTGTCGAATCAGAGGGATGGAATCCTCCTTCTCTGAAGCAAGAAAATAAGGTACCCCGTTGAGCTCACACCATGCCTGAACCGGTTTAAGAAACGCATGAGTTCGCCCCAACACTGCACAACCGTCCCAAGACCCGTTTTCTTCCAAGGCAATCAACCGCGCCAGCTCAGCTACCATGGCTTGCGCTTGTAGATTACCGCTACGCCGATCGCTAGAAGATATTTGAATCCTTTGGACCTTACCCATCCGAGCTGGATCTCGCGCCTCCCAATGCCCTCCCATTGGAGTTACATCACGCAGCTTATCAATTGTGATGGGATGCTCAGCCTTCAGGCGATTTTTGTTTGCCCCGATTACCCGGTTTGCCGCATTGATGATGTGAGCCGATGACCGATAGTTTTCGACCAAGTAGGTGATACTCGCCTCGTAGTCATCACGAAACTGTTCGATGTACTGATTGCTGGTATGGCGCCAGTTGTAGATGTTTTGGTCATCATCACCTACAGCTAGAATGCACAACCGCCCATCTTCGTCGGCGTTACGTCCGGCCAGTGCGCTCACCAGTCGATACTGCATCTGATCAATGTCTTGGTATTCATCCACCAAGATGTATCGGTAACCGCGTAATAGCTGCTCGCAAAGATCGTCCTCCCCTAAGGCGTGACCATCACCTTCCAACAACTCAACGGCGTCAGCAATCACTTGATTGAGTCGACCTTCATCCACTTGGTCACCGCGTTCAAAACGTGTTCCAGTCAAACGCATGGACATTGCGTGGTAAGTCATGACACTGACACCGTACGCGTCCGGTCCAACCAGATTCAGCAAGCGCTTACGGATCTCGTTAGCAGCATGACGATTGAAAGCCAATGCAATTATGCTACTTGCTGGCACACGTCGCACACGCAGCAGGTAGGCAATTCGATGCACGATGACCCGCGTTTTCCCAGATCCTGGGCCAGCCAACACCAATCGATTGGTATCGTCATTGTCTGCTACGACAAGCTTTTGAACACCACTAAGCGAGTTGATAATCGACTTCCAGGATTGCTCGCTGGTCGCCAATTTCAAAATTTCTTCACGCCCGCTGAAGTACTCTTTTATGAAGTCACGCTTGGGATAAACAAAGTAAGCAGTGACCAGATTAAGCGCTGGCTGCATATCTGAGAGTGCACGCTCGGCATACTCGCGCATGACGTGAACCTGGATGCATTTCTCGCGGTAGTGCTCATCCAGGCGTCCATAATCGTCTTTGAGAAAACCGACTTTTTTCTCTGCTTTTTCTGCATCTACCTTGATCGTCATCGCCCGTCGCATGACGGTCATTCCATGATTGAGAATGAGCACTTCCTGCCGATGCATGTACAAGAGAACATGCTCAACAGCACGACGAAACTGGTCAGTCGGGATGGAGGACTTTAAGACAAGATCACTCTCAATGACACCTACCAGCTTGCCAAAGGTCGTTTCCACCAACAGATCACGAGCCCTTGAGCCAGCCGGAAGTTGCGCAATGAGATAGCTCATCAGAAGTCCTGCGATGGAACGACGTCGCTCTCCAAACTCTTGAATTTTTTTCCAGCTGTAGCGTCCCGAAAAACGTATTTTCAGTAGATCTCGAGTGACTTGGTGAAGCTCAAAAGTGCTGCGCTGCTGACTCTGGCCATCACGATCCTGCGCCAGGCTTCGCAGCAGTCGAATAACGTGCAAGGGATGCAGCTCATCTCGCTCCAGTCTATCTCTCAAACCGGTGATCAGAGCTGAAATATTAATATCCTGCCAGTCTCCGTTTTCGGCATCAGGGGCCAGTTCAGGCAGCAATTCGAACATTGCTTTCTCCAGCTCCAGTGCCTGAGCCAACCTTTGATTGGACGAGCCTGCAATGCCGTGACGGATGTACACGGTGAGCTGGGAATCATTAATCAAAATCCCCATCTGCTCCAGTTGTTGTAGCGCTCCAGCGACTTCCTCCGCTGATTGTCCAGTCAGTAGCATGAGCTCATCAGTGTTGATTCGCTGATCTGCACTCGCTTGAAATAGATAGGTGAGAATCGCTTTAAATTCAGCGAGTCTACGAACAGAGAGATTGGCATTGAGGGAAAGTCGCTTCTCTGACTCTTCTAAACTGAGTGCAGTACGTGCTGGAAAAATCCGAGTCTGATTTTCCTCCCTGCGCAGGAAGTCACTCCGCTCGAGCCAAGCGATCGCCGTCGCCACTTTGGTTTCGGCATCTCGGTCCTCCGCAGCAAACGTAGTCTCCACCGAAGCGTCTAACAAAATTTCTCCGGCCGTAATCACCAAATCACGTCCTTTGCGCTTCGAAGTCTCAAGTCGCAGCTTCCTCAGGATTTGCTGAATGTCTCGTAGACTGAGCTTTGCACGTTCGCTCAGTCCGAACTGTGCCTCGATATCCTGAGGATCGTAAAGAAGCACGCATCGCGCATTGCCCTGGTCTCTTCCGCCGCGCCCAGCTTCTTGCAGATAATTCTCCAAGGAGCCTGGGATGTCCGCATGAATCACCAGACGAATGTCCTGCTTATCCACTCCCATACCGAAGGCATTGGTCGCGACGATGACACGCCAGACCCCCTTGATGAAGTCGTTCTGAATATCGGACTTCTCCGCAGGAGGCAGACCGGCATGGAAGTGTTTGCATGCCCACCCCTGCCCCACCAAAAACTCGGAAAGCTCCTCTGCTCCTTTTCGGCTTGAAACAAAGATGACGGCCCCGCCTTCCTGACTCGTTAAGCTGTCTTCGAGAAGTTGCTGGGCACGCGCTGGCTTTTCAGCTTTTGTACTGGGGAGAACTTCAAAATGCAGATTTTTACGTTCGTGCGTACCGATGTATTCCTTGAAAGTGATGCCCAGGTTTTCCTTGAAGTGATCTCGAATGTCAGCAAGCACATCAGGTTTGGCTGTCGCGGTGAAACATCCAATCGGCGAGATCGGTTGATCCCGATGGTATTCACGGATGAAACGAGAGGCGTACAGGTAATCTGGTCGAAAATCATTACCCCATTTTGACAAACAATGCGCCTCATCAAATATCCATGCCCCCACCTGACGCTGCTTTATAGCAGCGCGAAACGTCTTATTGCGAAACTGCTCTGGGGAAACCAGTAATACACCAACATCCCCCATTTGGATTTTTTCCAGAACATCAGCTCGCTCTGGCAAGGTCAGCAAACCATTCAGGGCTGCAGCGCATTGAACGTTTTTCGCTAGCAGACCATCGACCTGGTCTTTCATCAACGACTGCAAGGGAGATACGATTACCGTCAAACTTCCATTGCGGTGATACCTATTGAGTGCCGGTACTTGGTAGCAAATCGACTTACCTCCTCCAGTCGCCAGAACGGCCAAAACGTTCTGGCCTTGCATCCCGGAAAGAACGATATCTTGTTGACGGTTCACACCGTCGCTATCGGTTCGAAAGGAGTCGAAATTGAAGTATCTTTTCAACTGCTGAACAGGGTCATGCGTAGTGCTGCAATAGCTGCAGCTCGCCTCACCGCACGGCAGATCGCGAAGCTCGGTCACAATCCGTGTGACTTCTGGAAACTGATACCTCACCCAAGGCGCAATGACTGAGTTACCGCCAGAAACTCTTAACCAAGCAAGTGCATAGGCAAGTGGCCAGTGTAACCCCTGCTCTTCAAGATCACGTTCCAATAACGTCTTGAGGCGAGTCTGACAGACCTTGAAATGTCTATTCATCGTCGGATCACCCTCAATCAAAAGCTGAGGAATTGCCTCTCGCAACGAAGCTTCAGAGAGTGGTTCTGAACCAGTTATTGCGCGAAATAAAGGTTCGAGATCGCTGCCCCGTGGGGCAATCAGCGTTTGGTAACAAAGAAGCTCCAACGCGCTCATTAATTTCAAATCAGAGAATGCAGATTGCTGATCACGAAAGAGTGTCAGTGTCGAGCGACAATCACCTAATGGCGAGTTCAAGCTTTCCCGGATGAGCTTGTAGTCTTTGATCAGTCGGTGGTATGGGTTCTTCGGAAATGCCAAGGGTGAAAGGCGAAGAGTATCGACAACATTCAACCCATGGAGAGCCAGATGCGGTGCTGCTGATTTTAGCAATGGCAAATCATGAGCAATGAGATTGTGCCCCAGCACATAATTGGCTCCTCGCCCCATTGCATCCATTTCAGCAAGAGCTGCATCTAGATTACGAGTAATCTTGAGTTCTAGTTCCTGACCTGTGTCTGAGCGCAAGGCACCAACCATAGTGATCTTGGCGGGCTTCGAAGCGCTCGGCGGCACCACCTCCAAATCGAAAACCAAAGCATTAAGAGGTGTGACGTCACTCATAAATCAAGAATCCTTCCACTGCATGAGGGTCTACCCTGAAACTGTTGCTAAAAACGCGTTTTTTGACGTTTCTCTAGCCCGATTTTTTGCATGTTGATGTACGTAGCCACCACGATTTCAGGCGCCATAGATCGAGAACCAATGACCGTGCTCCATCCCTGAACTGCTGAGCCTCGACCCTACCCTTAAGATTAGACAAGCTTGGGCAGCTATCAATGACTTAAAAATCTCATGCTATACGATAATGGCTAGATGATCTCAGGCAATTTTAGTGAAAACAAGCAACTGAGCAAGTTCCTATAAATATCTCAGGGTAAGCACAGGCGATTGAGCGGCCGTGGATCTCTAGGATATTGCCCTCACTTTGGTCGAATCCCTCATAACAACTTAGTCATCCACGTCACTGCTAGATATAAAACACAACTTTTATCCATATTCTCCATTGAGATTGCAGTGTATCAATAAATGCTAAATACAGAAAAAGCGTCTTTAATTGACGTACCCTATACACCGTCTCAACGACACCAGCCCGGCAATTAAAAACTTTCCGCTCTGGTCAAGCTTTTAAAAACTTATCATCAGCCAATACCTGCAACATCCCACTGATTTACACCAGAAGAACGCCCTATTGAAAACTCTGAACATTCAAATCTGGCAGGTGACATAACCAAGACGCTTTCGCCAAGACGCCTAGCCCTGACACACCTTGCTATAGATTGTCGATGTCGTCTAAAACATCATCAGATAATGGCAGTACCTGCGCGAAACCTCCGTCTGTAAATTCGTTGTGCCGTGCCAGTGCCCTCAATAGCGTCGGGCGCCAATGATTCAAATAGAATTTACCCTTCTCGAAACGAGCCTGCAGACTTAGGAAGGATTCGACGGAAGCTTGCCCACCAACGCGATGCTGAAGGTGAAGAGAGATCGCATGACTGGAAATGTAGGTGTTTACCTCTTGCTCGTAACGATCATTTAGGTTCAACGAGGTCATCTGTCGTGTAAGACGATTGGCATAACCCTCCGGTAACTCTACTTCGGTTGAAATGCTGAAGGTAACGACCAAGCCACCACCCCGCATATCTATGCTCGCTTCGAGGAATGGCTCGTCGGGCATGATGTCAAAGTAAGCGTGAATGAAGCGTGATTCCTCGTCATCTTGATCTCCAAATCCCGCCAGTTTTGTATGGTTGCAGGCGTGGCAGAGCGGAACAAGGTTGCGCGGGTATATCGAAAGCATCTTGAATTCTGACCGCGGTAAAAAATGGTCGAGCTCAACAGGGGGAGTGATTCCACAAATGGGGCATAACTCAACGCCTTCGAATAAGCGCTCCCGCAAAGGGTAAAGCTGTCGACCCTCCTGCGTTTTGTCATATGCCGCTTCCAAGGCATCAATCAGTGTTCCAGGGAGCTCATTACCCTTCAGAGTGTTGGATGCTACACCCCGATCTGCATCGTAACGATCATAGACAGCAAGCACTTGAGTGATCTCTTGCTCTGTAATCGTATGGCCACGCGACTCCTTCTTATACGTATAACGCTTGATGGCTTTGACAAGATCTTCTTGTGCCGAATGACGGGAAGGGGTGGGGATATTTTTCATTTTCTCTTACGATCCTTCGCCATCCTCGTCAATACATAGCCCCGTGCTTGTCCGCTAAGCCCAGGTTCGAACACCGCATCGATTTCATCGAAATCTGCATAGTCTTCAACCAGCAGGTCTAAGGCCCGGTGGTAATCCGTACTTGACGCTGTCAAGCCAAAACTGTCGTAAGAAAGGATGCCTATATTTTCGCCAAAGGTCTCGAGTTTGGGCTGTTCGACAGTCAGCTTCGAGCCATTCCTACTCACATAGCGTACATGACGGGCAAGGGTCTCTTGCAACATGACAGGGGAATGGGTCGCGACGATACAGAATGCGTTCATCTCAATCAGTACTATCCGGACAGCATGTATCAGTGCCGCCATAAGCGGCGGATGAAGATGTGCCTCTGGCTCATCAAACAATACCAGCGACCTTGGTCGTGTATTTGCCACTAATGAAGCAATCACATGCAAAGCAATTTTATGGCCCGTGCTCCACTCCATAAAAAGACGCCTGGCTCGAGCTGATGCCGATAGAAGAATATCTAGTTGGCTGTTCAGATCTGCGAAGGAAGGATCTGCCGCAAGTGGTGCAACAGCGGCTTTGAAAAGATCAAGCATCTCATTCTTACGTATACGAGCAAGAAGCGTAACGAATTCATCCGCAAGTTTGTCGACTGATTTTAGTTTGGTGGACGTGCGTCTTTCCACCAGGATCTCCGTTTCTTCGTCCTCTTCCGAAGCCTTTTCTTCAGCTCGTTTTACATCCTCACGCACCTCAGCGACGATGTCTCTTAACCCGCAAAACACGAAGCGCCCCTCGCCATTTTCTATATCATCTGTGATTTGTGAGAGGTCACGAGCGACCAAGCCTGGGACGATGAAACTGTCGAAAGCGCTATAGGAAATCGTAATAATGCGCATGAAACCGATTGCTTTTGGCTCCAATTGGCCTAGAGCCTTCATTTTTTTTGTCGCACGCTCTTGCGGGGAAGCAAAGGCAATACGTGCGAGGCGAGACAGCAGCGTGCTCTTACCTGTTCCATTTCTCCCAACGAGAACAATCATCCTCTCCGGTAACAACATTTTCTTACGACTTGGCCCCAAGCGGCGGTATGCCCCCGTGTACCCCTCCGGTTTCGGAGCACTAAAGTCGAAATCTATCGCTTTGGCGGCTCCAGCAGGCTTGTAAGAAAACAGTTCTTTAATGTCAGGTAGAGCACCGAAACTTCCTTCATACAGTGTACGAGCATCCTGTAAAAACTCAGCCCAATCGTAATTATCACGAAAAAGCGATGTCTCCCACCCCTTTTCGTCTTTAAATTTTTCCACAAGGTCTGGAAAAGCAACTACATCATTGAGTGCTCGCATAATCGAAGCACGGTGTTTCTCTGGAATTTCATTTAATCGCTGATAGTAATCAAGACTGGTCCCTACAGAGGCCCATTGAGCATTAAGACGTGTAAAAGGCTCTGTCAGAAGCGTAGGATCGAGCTTCGTCTGCCCTCGTTTCAAAATCTTGACTCCGCCGATGTAGATGACGTCATCATTCTTGGATGTAGGTTGGTAATGCAGATGGTAAAGCGTTTGAAAACTAAAGTCGTTCCAATCGTCTTGCTGCAATGCAAAGCGGGTGTCGATGTCCTGCAAGGCGTGGCGCGAAGGTGGGTAGATTCCAATCGGCATCGGCGAATCCATTCATTAAAGGGTTACTGAAAGAGCTAACCCGCATTGCACCACGGGCTCATACTCACAATTGCATTCACTAGAATGCGCACCAGATTACCGTCTATCTACCACTGAGTGATCGTCAAGTACCATAAAAATTTTACATAGCTTAGAAATGATTGGCTTCAGTATCCATACGCACCACAACCCAGCCTGCCCTGGCCTAACTGACCCAAAAATTTTATCGTGATTGAAATACGAGAAAAACACAGACGCGCAACCAACCGATACGTTTTCATTGAGTCATCCCTGCACAGTAGGTAGGCAATGATAAAAAGGTGATAAACTGCCTCTCTTAAAGCTAATATGATTCATGATTACGTGCTTGATCTCTCATCGACTTGAATGCTGAAAAATTCAAATCATGCATCATTCTCCCGATCTCAAAGACCGCAGCTCTACGGACATCCTCAACAGGAGTAAGCTGCCCCGTACGATCCGAAAAAAACCTCCCATCACAATTAATTTCTTCGAACAAATAGCTCATATCGAATACATATTCTGGTGTAATCTCTCCTTCGCCAGCTAATATTCCCGCAGTGATAGAGTGATTCCCCCCGTTCACAAAACCAATACCCCAAGGCAGCCATAACTCAACCTGATGGTTATTATCCTGGCGCCAAGGTCCTTGACTCACCCGACTCCATTTATTCTCACAGACAATCTCTTTATCCGATCCAATTGTAGCTAACGCATCAACATAACGACCAAAATCCCAAGCCCAAGGGAGCACAATGTCTCGTGACAACCTCAGACTGAAGGCCTCGCTTCCCAATCGTGCTCCTCTAAAGTTAACACCGTCAGAATCGAATATACGATCGCGTATAGCTTCTCCGAAAAACGTAAACGATCCAATCGTTGGCAGAGCATCTTGCCCTCGTTCCGCAACACCTAGAAGGTACTCAGACTGAAGTGGGCGCAAGATAGCGCGTACGAGGTCAACTAATCCACGTGGATTAGTCTGAGCGATAAGCTTTGCCGTTTGGATAAGCTGCTCAAAGTGAGCAATTGATTGCGATTTAGTATTATCCATTAAACACCTTAAAATAAGGACTGCTATTCAAAACCCCCAATCATGCCATTCTTAAAATCACTACAACCAAATGTTTTCTGCTTAAAGCCAAATCTTGATTAGCTTACATGCTGCGACCAGAAATCATTTGGATACATCTGTTGACGTCAGAATGGCATTTTAGGCGGCTAATGGCGCCACCAAGTCGCGACAAAGGGTACTTTTAGAATGCGCTTCAAGTGCACTCACAGTTGCCTAGATCAGCTAACCATTCCTCAAAATCGCTTCAGGACTGTCCTCAGCAGACACTGCCCCTACTCGCCTATATCGCTCACGGGGTCGACCCATTTCTGGTCAAGTGGGCGACATTGAGATCAGTGGACCGGACCATTTGGCGAACCAGCAGGAAAATCCCCGCTTCGAGCTCCGCCAATCGAACTGAAATTGAATGCGCACTGGAAAAATTCCGCAGAGATGTAAGGAACAGTCGGTAGCCCTTCGCGTTCAGGGCGAAACCAAGCCCCTCACTGAGGACTTCGTCCAGCACAGCGTATTTATCAGGATCCACCATACGCAAATGTTTGCTGGCAAAAGAAACTCTTAGCCCACGAATTTTTATACCTTCTGCAATGGCCTCTTCATCACTGAGATCAGGGGTTCGCTTCAACCATTTTTCGAGAGCACTCTCTAACTCATCTTTATTGTTCAAGCGACCTAGATTTCCCCAAACGCGCTGTCCATCGCCCCATCTGCACACCTCTTCACTGAACACCAAGACATCGACCTGCTCGCCCGCTGCTATGCCCTCCCAGATCTTTTCGACTTTTTCGGTGGTATCAAACTCAATGCGCGCCAGTCGAATCGCGCTATTGAGTGCAGTCCGTGAAAAACGAAAGCCGCAAAAATCCAAATCCTCGGACTCAACGTTCCGGCTTTGCGTATTGAAGTCACTGCTCGTGCGCATCACCCCATCAGAGCAAGCGAAAGGCCAAGGAATACCGCCTGCACTGAGTGTTGCCGCATCGCAAAATGGGCAGGCGTGCACCCATTGGGTTTTCGAAAAACGCTCGAACAGTTTTGTATGGTTGTTTTTCTTGAGTACGGCACTGAGTGTCCGACCATTTATCCGAGCAAGCAGTGCCCCACAGGTATGTTTATTCGTTGTCATACTGAATTCAGAGACTCGTAGCGATGAATGAAAAAGCTGGGATTTTTCAGCGGTCTCATGGGTGGTGTGGTAATGCCTCACAATCTGGGTCATGGATGGAAAAGCCTGCGACCACGTTGGGAGTCCTCCGTCAGCCTGGGTACCTGATTCAAAAAAACATTGCCTCATAGGACTCTCTACCGTCACTTGAAAAATGGGGCAGCCCAGGATGGCAACTCAGCCCGTACCTTGAGTAGCTCTCGCGGACGCCCCTAAAACAGCCTCCCAATAACGGGAACACGAAGATGTCTAACGATCACTGGTCTCCAATCGCTGATCGCAGTAACCTTCTTCCCACAATAGCTAAACGCCATGTGAGATTAGGGATGATCGAATGCTAGATTCTCGTCGCTCAATGCCTGCTGTGCTGGATCGCCACATCGAAATAGAAGAACAGGATGCTTTCGGCCATCGGCACTACGCACAAGCATTGCGCTGCTTGATCGAGGATGAAAACCACAAGCCGCCTTTCAGCATTGGTCTGTTGGGAGGTTGGGGCACCGGCAAAAGCTCGGTGAAAGAACTCTACACACGAGCTCTGAATAACGACACTTCAGCCGCAGGCGGACGTCAACCACGCAGCCAACGCTTCAAAAGCATTACCTTCAACGCCTGGCGTTTCGGCGGGAAGGAACAGGACATCAAACGCGCATTGCTTCGTCATGTTTTCCTTGAGTTGGGTGGTGACGAAGGCAAGCTTCATGACGAGCTTTACCGAAATGTAACGCATACCGAATCGGTCACCAAATCGATAGGTGCGTTGACCAAACAGCATCTGATCAGTTGGGCGGCTCCAGTGCCCGCCTTCGCGATCGCCTTCATCACCTACCTGCTCTTTATCGCGGCCGGCCTGAAATGGCTGCCACTTGATAATGGCCTCACTCAGTCATTTTTCATCGCGGCCGTTAGTGGCATCTATGCCTACTTGATCAAGGTGATGAAACCCTCCGCAGTCAGCCCGTTCAACACCATCACCCGGGTGCATTTGCCCAGCGTCAACGCCGAGCAATATGAAGAACTACTGCTCCAACAGCTGCGTAAGTTCAAACCCACCAAAGGCAACGCAGTGCCTTACGAACGCCTCGTCATATTTGTAGACGACCTCGATCGTTTATCGGCAGAGGAGATGGTCTTGGGCCTGGACGCCGTCAGAACGTTCATGGAGATCCCAACAGACAAGCTTCCTGAAAACCTGGGACTCGTGTTTGTCATTTCCTGTGATGAAGGCAAAGTCGCTGATGCCCTTTCGCGCCGGCGCGGCAACCCCGAGCAACCTGGCTCCATTTTCAACCCCACTGATGCCAGGCGTTACCTCGATCGAATCTTCCAATTCAGGTTGGAAATCCCTCCACCACCACGAAATGATATGCGCCAGTTTGCGCTATCAAAGCTCAAAGCGTTTCCGGATCTTGTGAAGGAGATCGCGGACAAAGGTGCATCGGTTGAACAGGTCGTCGACCGCATGATTCACGCCAACGTTACCGACCCGCGCAACGCCCTTCAAATAGTCAACGCTTTCACGCAAACCTGGTGGCTTGCCAAAACCCGAGAACTTGACGCAATTGGCAGTGAGCGCCCGGGTGGCCTGCATGAAGGCGCGGTCACCCAACACCCCATCGCGCTCGGTGCACTCAGCGCAGCCCGCGTCAGCTTTCCAGCATTCTATCGAGATCTGCAGGAAGACCCTCAGTTGCTGTTTCGCCTGACGAATCTCATGGTCAGACAGACACTCCTGAAAGATGAGCCTTTGGATTCCCACCACGTACTCAAGCGATACGTCGCGGAAGACAGTAGTGGAAAAACGATACTGGTGGAGGGATGTCGAGATCTGCGGCAGTTCCTGGCAAGCCTAGTAGGAACGCCATGGCCAGAGTCACTGCAAAGCCTTTTATTGCTTACAGAGGATTCAGTGACCCGCCAATATGGCGGCCAAGCAACAAGAATCTACGGCTATCTGGTATCCGGGGATACCCAAGGCTTTCTGGAAGCCCTCTCCCCGCGCGCCAATGACTATCTCAGCGATCAGGAAGTACAACTGCTGCATGGCATGCTCAGCGAGCTACATCGCACCGAAGAAGCCCTCAAGTTCAACGCCATGCGCGTGGTCGCGGATATTATTGACCGCCTGCCGCCACGTACCCGGAATTTGGTTCTCGGCATCCTGAGCAATGACATTGTGACATCCCCAGAACTCAGGTCACTGCTCGGCATTGAAAAAATTGGGCGAGTCACTGCCGTCGCTAACTCCGTCGACCAGCAACACATAGCGTCTGTCCTTATTGATGAACTGCTCTCGAGTGGAAAAGTGAGCACAATGCGCCTGCCGACAGGCCAAACACCTAATATGGACGAGGCGATTGGCATGGCCAAGGGAGCCGTCGAAATCGCCTTGTCCGTGCTGGCTGCGCATGGGTTACCGGCTCAAGCAAAAGAGTCGCTTTCGAAATGGCTGTCAGAGCGCACTGTCTCCGCTGCTGCTGGTTCAATTACGCTCCCCTTCATCGAACTCCAACAATGGGTTGATCGCTACGAAGCCTCATTACTGCCAGAAATCGGGGATGTCTATGTCGATCAGCTGACGACAGCGCTCCACCATTTTGAGGAAAAAGCGAGCGATGACATTGAGCCGCTTGACACTCTGGATATGCCACTGACCGCGACGCGAATAAACACCGTCTGGGAGCGCCTGGCAGGTGAGGGAGGAGAAAGTCGCGAGCGGCTGTGGGAGCAGATCACCCACCTGTCTACCATGCGCGCCCCTGAGATGGCGGAATGTGTGATACAGGCCTTGGAGCGGTACATCTCCCATACTGATGACGAGCACTTACTGGAATGCCTGACCCGATTCAGCCGTCGAGTCGCTGAATTCAAAGAAGCACCACTCGACTACAAACGCGCATTCAGCTTGGTCGTTAACCTTGGCGCCGAGCGTCGAGCACACTTCAAACGAGAACACTACGAAGCTTATGCCGATTTTGCTGTCGCACTGAGTGAAATTGCCGACTGCGAACAAGATGCGGCCGACGTCTTCCACACCGTTGTCGCACCTAAAAAACCAGCAGTTAGCAGCGTGGCCAAAAGATGGATCAGCCACCCACTCGAACAAGTCCCAAGCGTATGTCGCATTGCGCTGTTCGAGGCATACGAGCATTTACCTGAAGAAGACCGACTAACACTCGCCGACCATTTGACAGCGTTGACTACTCGCACAGTACTCGATGACGAGGATGAATCACTTTACACGGAAGCTGCGACCCACATCCCTGAGCAGTATTGGGGCGAAAGTACCCTTAAAGCCCATTTGGATGGTTTGCTACCCATTCTGCTGACCAGAATCGACAGCTGGGATAGCTACCTGGCTCACGTGATTCCAGGGTTCTCACTGGTGTTCATCCATGCATCACAAGCCGTCCTTGGTCCATCGTTACAAAAGCTGTTCAGCAGCTCCAGAACGGAAAAAAACACGCTTGAATCGCTGCACCGCTACTTCAAGGGGCGCTGGCCGACCGTAGAGCAACTGCCAAATGGATACGCGCCGAACAGTCTCTTCATGGAAGCCTCACAGGTAGCCGTCGCATCGCCAGGCTTCGTCGGCCAGCACACGCTTGCCTCCATGGAAAGCATGCTGACGATGGGAATCGTGCCGGCCGATCTACACCCACAGTTGATCGAAACAGCCTGTCTGGTTTGGCAGCAGCGACCTGCAGAGGCGGTAGAGTTTCTGAGTTCAGGCAACAAAGAAATGTCGGTCACCCAGATAGCCGCTCTGTGTGAAGCCATCGATTTCAATACCTCATTGCAAGTCGACATGCTGGAGCACACCTGGAAAGCGTTGATTCCTGAGTTAGCCATTTCGGATCGCACCGAAGCCACCAAAGCTGTACTGCTCAAAGGCTCGCTCGGTAATGTCAACGATCCTGACCTCGCCTTCAGCGTATGGTCCCGCGCACTTCAGGGAAAAGCATTCCATGAGCTCAAGACGCTGTTACTGGGCAACGAGATCAATGATGAACAGCGCAAGCGCGTGCTCGGCCACATTGTCCATGTCCGTCAGGATGAGAAAGAGTCGAGGGAATTGCTGCAATTAGCAGTGCAGCTACTCAAGCTTCCTGAAAGCCCGCTCACGTGGGGAGCCGTCAACGCATTGCGCTCGGAGCTCAACAAGCGGTTGGTGACTCCAGAGCAAAGGCTGGCCTACGCCAAGCTCTTGCTGGGCGAGCTTGCGGATGCGGCGTCTGACACTGCGAAGGGATACATGGCTGGGTGGGCCAAAACGCTGGGTACTGAGGCGGTGTTGAAAGAAGTGAGGCCCGAGAATTTTTCCGAGGGAGATATAAATATCATCAGTACTGCCTTCGGCCCGAGCCGCACCTTGACGGGGTTAATCAAACGCTGGACAAATCACCGGTAACGCTTGGCTATCTCACCAGTTCAAGGGCAATACGTTTCAGACAGTCAATCATGAAGAGGACATGAGCATGGTCGTTTCTGAGGGGCAGTTGCGCGGGGCATTCAAGGGATTCAAGGATACCGACACTGTCTTCGAATTCTATGGCGGTCGAAAATGGCAACAAGCAATTTACCAATACGAATACTTCTACGCCTACATGCCACGAGCGAAGGTAGTCCAGGAGGGAGGTGTTTATGTGCTCAAGGTGGAAGGGATGACGAGCAGCGTAATAGTCAAGCCCGCTTGAGGTTCAGTGAACGATCGTCTACACGATAACTCAGCGACTCTCGTTCAATAGACACAATAATCGGTGGGTCTAGCGTTAGCCACTTCTCATTACTGCGATCCATCCCGGAGCCATTGTGCTTAGGTTTAGGCATTGCCGGCGGAACGACTCTACGCTGCTGATTGGCAGGTTCGCCCGAAGGATCTTTTTTGTCGACTATCGCTGGCGCACTGTGGGTGAAGGCGAAAACAACGACCCCAATCGCCGATAGGCCAAGGATGGATAGTCCGACGATACTGACTCGACGAAAGATCCCCTCTGCATCCCCTATTGGTTTTTCAACCATTTTTTTGAATTCGGCTGTCGAGAGAAAACGGTACAGCTTCGATTGCCACTCTGCACGCAGGGCTTGCTGAATTTCGATAAACTTCCAGCCAGAGAATACATTCATCGCGGTGTAGCCGAGAGCCACAACCATAACGACCGTAATAAGATAGGGGTTGATCTGAACTGTTAGTCGAGCCGCTATCAGCCCCAGGCCTACCGTTAACGCGGTAGCGATCGCAGCTACGGCTTGTCTCGTCGCATCGGTGGCTTTGGAGGCCTCTTCAGTCACCGCCTTACGAAGATCACCCAGCGACTTTAAGGTGTCCTTTGTGATCTCGGACACTGCCATTTGATAGGCGATTTTTGCGCATTCGAGAGCAGCGGCCAGATGCTCTCGAAAATATTCAGCGACCTCTCCGTCTGACCTTCCTGACCGCGCAATCTCTGCTGAAAGCAGAATATGCTTCACCTCTGCTTCCCTGGCGTTATCGAAAACCCAACCAGCTGCTTCCTGGATGAGCTGAAAATCCACCAAACCAACGTTTTCGGACTCTCCTACCGCAGGGGATTGCGCAAAGGTCAGATTGAGTTTCGGTGGCCCTTTGAACGTCAACGTATTGCCTGTCGAGTCAATTTCGTTGGCAACGCAGCGACTCAGAGCATTGAAGGCATTCGTTGCCCATATCTGTTGATAGGAATTGTCTTCGACTAGGCCTTGGCCCTCCGCGAGCAACCAGTGCCGAACATCCTCAGGAACCGTTCGAATAGTGGCAGATTCCTTCACCAACAACCGCGGTGCCTTGGTAGCCGGTGCCACCTCGAGCATCAGGTCATCATCCCACCCGCAGTACACCCTGGCCCGCGATATGAAGGCCTTGTTTAAACCAAGCAAACGCCAGCGAACGGCCGGGTGCCCTTTCTGCAAATAGTTCCTGAATCCTACTTCTGTGACCAAAAATAGATCATCAACCTGTTCTTGCGCTAAAGGCACTACTTTCTCAAGCTGGATACGGAACGGCGCGAAATCTTCATGAACTTCATCAAGCTCATATTCACTCCCATGGCCGTCAACGATGCTGACCGGCCACGACGCGTCGCTGCCAGCCCGCGCAACCGTAAGGGCCACACTAGAAGACAGATTTGACACGATAAGGCTCGAAGGGCCCTCTGAGATCAGCGCGAGCCCTTTTCGAACCAAGTCGTTAAGCAGATTGGCCAGGCTTAGGTGCAACAACGCTATCCTCCGTGACCATGTCAGTTTCCACGATGATTTGCCTTTTATCGCCTTTGAGTGCTATCACCTTCACATTTGGATTTTCGACCTTGTCCGGGAATAGGATAGTCACCCCCTCCACGGTCATGATCTTGCGCATGTAAGGCTGTTTGAGAATTCTGCGATCCGGTTTGAAACTTAGCTCGTGCACCTTGCTTGTTCTCACCCGCTTACGCGTTTCACGCTCAAGTCGATTGGCAACCTTTTCATCTTCAGGATGACCAGCAGCAATCAGTACCGCTTCGACAATGGCATCCTCGTCAATCTTACTGCGCGAGCCTAGTGACGCCTGGGCCTTCTTGACGGCCTTCGACACATCCTCGTCTGGAAGATCCTTTTTGCAAGCTTGCAAAGTCGCCCTGATCAATTTGCGCGTGATTTCGCTTAGTTCAGTATCAGAAACCGTCCTGGCAACCGAAAGGAAGTCGGCAAAATAATCTGCGATATCAGGCCCCTGCTTCGTCCGATCAGTAGCCGAAACCTCTTGGCTAGCCACACCACTGACAACGCGTATCAAAGCAGTTTTCTGAATCGCTTTTTTGTCATCAACCAATGCATTCACAATCCGCCGCAGCGCGTTAGCTGGTGCGATGTCGTCCTGCTCTAGCGCCAGCCTGTAGTCATATTTTATTAAGCTGTAAATCTTCACATCAGGATCATTGACTGTGAGCTCGAACATGCACAACACCCCGTCAGCACTGCTGATGACGTGTTGGGTGTTGAAGCTCAGGGCCAAGCTCTGAGCTCCACGCTCAAAGGTGGTGTCACCATTAGCGATGGCCTCGATCTCGCGCCGCGTGGTGGAAAAGCTCTTGAACATGAACACCGGCGCTGCGGCCGTATCCAGAATCTTTCCAACGAAAAAACTTTGCTCCTCCAGTGCCCGCTCTGGCATGGCTTGGAAAGCCTTGGTACCAACGACATGAAGAATCATTCTTCTGATCGTTAGCGACCCTTGCTCTTCGTCCGTAAAAAAGCTCATCTAAACTCCAAGTGCAGCCGCAACTCCCTGCAGGGCAGCAGGATATGCATGCTTGCTGCGATCGCTCAGGCAAGTAAATAGGGTTTCAAAAATAGGCGCCGAACGTCACATGCACCGTATAGCGGGTTCGGTAGGTAATATCTGATGCTCTCCCCCAGCACGCCAGCATATGTCGAAGCTCGAAATGCTAGCAAGCAGCCATAATCCATTAACCTCTGCTGCCGCCCACATAGCCTAAAAATTGAGATAAAACTCTGTCTGGCTTTCCTCAGCGACCGCGTAGCTACCTTGCCGCGCTTGTGCTTTAAGCCTTCGGTAAGCGCGTTCACACCCAGCGCTGGCCCTTATCAATCTCACCCGCCGATCAAATGGTTCGTACAATTTTGATTGCACGACTCAAAATATTGACCTACGATCAACAAATACTCACAGAGTAATGATCGAGAGTCAATATATGTTGAATGCATTGCTTTTAAAACGTGCGATGAAGTATCTCAATCTCAGTGGCGTAGCCTTGGCTGAAAAAGTCAGTGCCCTGCGAGAAGATGGCAGGCGCACTGCACCTGAGACAATCAGCCGATGGCTGAACGGAACGCGGCCAGTTGACCCATTTCTCATGGGTTGGATTGCGGAAATGGTGCGATCCAAGGTTATGACGGACGATAGACCCCGAGTTCAGCTACCCAAAGCAGGGCTGATCATTGCGATCGCCAATCTGAAAGGTGGAGTCGGCAAGACAACTGTCGCTATGTACCTTGCCGCGATTGCAAAATCGCTTCGCTTGAAAACGACATTCCTCTTCGCCGAATACCCCAAAACAAGGCCATACGCGGAACACATCTTTCGCAGCCTGGAAGCACTTAAGATTGACTGCCCTGCGATCAGTCCACAGGGCATTCTCGCCTACCGACCGACAGCAGGTGAGATCGTGATTGTGGACGTTGCTAACAGCGTCACCCGCGACTCTTTCCTTCCCCGCGAAAACTCAGAAGATCGCCTCAAGGCAGATACCAAGGGCTTCCTAAAAAAATTCCATCCAGACATCTACTTGGTGCCAGGCGATTTCAGCAGCAGCCTGGACAATTGGGCACTCAAAGACTTTATCGACAGTGATGCGCTGGATGCTCCGGTGCAGCTACTGCACCGCCCACGCCTGATGTGTATGGATTTTGCTGCGACCGCAAGCGCCGACGGGCTTGATGTGACAACCGAACTATTCTGCCCTTTCTTCATCCCTCAGGCGGTGTCTACATCATCTGCGTTGCCTCGCGATTTCATGAGCGCGTGGGAGAATCTGGATCAACAACATCATCACTACCAGCTATTCGAACATCTTTTGCAATTGCTGGGCGGGGAGATCATTGACAGCTATCAGGTCATTCAAAATGTACAAAACGCAAGTCTCGCCGACCTTCTGGACTTGGCGGAGGACTCACCACAGTTCAGAAAAGATCGCCTGAGTGCGGCTGCTTTGGGAGAAAACACTTAACGTACCCAGCTCAGGAAGCCGTCGGTGTCCCCGTGGCGGCTCACCTCATGCTTAGGGTCTTACCCTTCCCAGCATTAGAGTCCCAGATCCTCAGCCAGCGTCAACTCCCAGATAGCCTCACAGTCCGCTGCGGCCAAGAGCCCCCTCATCTGATCAGTCAAATCGGCCCAGCCTAAACCAGACTGATCGCTCCAAGAGTAGTCCAAATCCGCCAAGCACTCTCTGACCCGCTCTCGGACCAACCGAGAAAGTATTTTCATCACCGAGTGATTTTTTTCAGGGCATTCCTCCCGGAAACCGTCACCACCATCACTGACAACAAGATCGTCACCCATCTGCCTCAAAGAGAATTGTCCCGAGAACAGGATGGTGCGCAGGTGCGACTCAATCGCAGACTCATTGAAGAAGCCTCTAGCAGCATCCCAAATGACACGGACTTTTTCTTCCCTGAAACTGGAAGCGCAAGCTAAACAGGCGTAGATGCGGTCAGGCTCCGCTCGCATCAAAAAATCAAAGCCATAGACCCTTGCGTCTTTGTATGGAAAAAATGCGGGCCCGCGACCATAGATTTTTACGTACCGTTTCCTAGCCTTCATTTGCTCACCTCATCACTACCCTATTGACATCAGGTTGCATGTGAAGCCTAAGGTATTCTTAGGTTTAGAAATAGATGACGAGATCACCAAAACGGCACGACAGGCGAGAGAGGGACGCGCAGGCGGAAGGCCATTGGAACCAAAATGTAAACGTGGAAAGGCCCAGTTTTATTGGCGTTCAGGGCAGGTGGGAGATGCGGGATCGCATAGATTCAAGCATCTAGGTTTACATTTGCCTATCTGAAAAAAACTTTAGGAAGGGGTTTACATTTCTGCAGATTCAGGTGTTAAAATGAAGACAAGAAAGAAGCTCTCTTCTTCCAGAACCCATGTAAAATAAGGGCTCTAGGCCAAAAGATAGGAATCGCGGGGTAAGCAAGATGATTGTTTACCTTGATCTGAATTCCGAATTAAGCCACATGCGAACCTGTCGCACAAAACCACCGCGCCACGGGCCAACGCCGGGCGAATCACCTCGGACAGATGCTGGGCGCGAGCGGCGAACACCAGCAGCAGTTCGGTGTCCGGATTCATCACCTCATCGACCGGCGCCAGCAGCACTTCACGGATGCGCTCGGCCAGTGGCGTGCCACCGGGTTCGCGGGTCAGCACGACCTCGATGCCGGCAGCGCGCAGGCGCTCGGCCAGGTATTCGCGATTGGTGCTCTTGCCGGCGCCTTCCGGGCCTTCCAGCGTAATAAACAAGCCAGTCACAGGCAGTCCTTAGTCAGAGTCATTGCGAGCCTTGCGGTGCGTTGGTTTCCGGCTCGGGAGCAGGCGCAGGTTCTTGTGGCGGAACCTGCGGCAGCGCTTCTGGCGCGGTATCGGGCGAGGCGGCGGGGATCGGTGCCTGCTCCTGCCCGGCGCCGGATTCGGCTGGCGGAGTTTCAGGCGCATGAGACTCCAGAGCCTGTGTCTGTCCGGCCGGGGCCGGCGCAGTCTCGGTACCGTTGATCGGCGCGGGGCTTGAGCGATAGTCCGCGCGACGCTTGAGCTGGAATTCACGCACCGCGTTATTGTGGGCGTCCAGGTCGTCGGAGAACACGTGGCTGCCATCGCCCCGCGCCACGAAATACAAGCTGCTGCCCGCCACCGGATTGAGTGCCGCATGGATCGCTTCGCGGCCGACCATCGCAATCGGCGTCGGCGGCAGGCCGGCGATCACATAGGTGTTGTACGGCGTCGGCTCCTTGAGATGAGCGCGGGTCAACTTGCCGCTGTAACGATCGCCCAGGCCATAGATCACCGTCGGATCGGTCTGCAGCAGCATGCCGATCGCCATGCGTCGCACGAAGACGCCGGCAATCTGCCCACGCTCCTGTGGCACACCGGTTTCCTTCTCCACCAGCGAGGCCATGATCAGGGCTTGATAGGGTTCGGTGTAGGGCACGTCCGCAGAGCGCTGGTTCCACTCTTTGGCCAGCACTTCATCGAGGCGGTCGTAGGCGGTCTTCAGCAACTCGACGTCGGTCATGCCGCGCACGAAGCGGTAGGTGTCCGGGAAGAAACGGCCTTCAGGGAAAATCCCGGCATGCCCGAGCTTGTCCATGACCTGGCTGTCGCTCAGAGATTCGAGGGTGTGCTCCAGCTTCTCTTCCTTGGCCAGGGCCGCGCGGACCTGACGGAAGTTCCAGCCTTCGACCAGGGTCACGCTGTACTGGACCATCTCCCCACGCTTCCACAGGTCGATCAGCCCTTCCATCGTCATGCCCGGCACCATGCGGTATTCGCCACTGTGCAGAGGTTGCTTGGGAAGATTGAAGCGCCAGTAAACGCGCAGCCAGAACGCGTCCTTGATCAGGCCGTCGGCTTCGAGTCGCAGGAGGGTGCGATTGGGGGTGGTGCCCTTGGGCACGTCCAGCAGTTCTTCCTGAGTGATATTCAGCGGCTGCACCAGCGCCGAATGAATTTTCCAGGCCGAAGCGCCCAACATCAGCCCCGCCAGAACCAGTCCGGTTTCCAGCAGCAGCAAGAATTTACGTCTCACGTATCAAACATCCAGTAGCGCGTGGGCAATGGTTTGGAGTTTACGGGTGAGCGGCCCAACCGGCCAGTGACAGTCGGCATAGGCATGCACCGGCCAAACGCCATACACGCTGTTGCAGACAAAGACTTCATCGGCGCCCCGCAGCTGCTCCAGCGTGATATCGGCGATTTGCGTGGCAATGCCCAAGGACTCGGCCTGGGACAAGAGCTCGGCACGCATCACGCCTTCCACGCCGCAGCGACTCAGATCCGCAGTGATCAGCACACCGTCACGCACCAGGAACAGGTTGCTGAACACGCCTTCAATCACGCGACCGTCCTGATCGAGCATCAGGCCTTCGGCGTGTTCGCTGTCCCGCCATTCGGCGCGAGCCATCACCTGCTCGAGACGGTTCAAATGTTTGAGACCGGCGAGCAGCGGCTGGAGGGAAAGTCGTGTGGTGCACGGGAACAGGCGAATGCCCTGTTCGGCATGGGTTTCGGGGTAAGCCGCGGGAGGGTTGCCCGACAGAATACGGCGGGCCGGGGCCGACGGATCGAAAGCGTAACCGCGAAGGCTGTCGCCACGGGTCACGATCAGTTTGAGCACACCTTCGTTGAGTTGTCCGGCATAGGTCACCAGCTCGGTAACCACGGCCTCATGATCCAGGTTGATCGCCAGTCGCTGGCAACCTCTGGCCAGTCGCACCAGATGGCGATCCAGCATGACCGGAAAGCCATCGCGCACGGCGATGGTCTCGAACAGACCATCGCCATACGCCAGGCCGCGATCCTTCAGCGACAGTGCGTCAGCCGGCTGACCGTCGACCCAGGTCTCCATCAACCCGCGAACCGGCGGAACACCAGCGAGCCGTTGGTGCCGCCAAAACCGAAGGAGTTGGACAGGACCACATCGATATCCATGTTGCGCGCGGTGTGCGGCACGAAATCGAGATCGCAGCCTTCGTCCGGCTCATCGAGGTTGATGGTCGGTGGCGCCACCTGGCTGTTGATCGCCAGCACGCTGAAGATCGCCTCGACCGCGCCCGCCGCACCCAACAGGTGCCCGGTCATGGACTTGGTGGAGCTGACCGCCAGCTTGTAGGCGTGATCGCCGAACACGGTCTTGATGGCCTGGGCTTCGGCGAGGTCGCCGGCCGGGGTCGAGGTGCCGTGGGCGTTGATGTAATTCACCTGGTCGGCGTTGACCTTGGCGTCGCGCAGGGCGTTGGTGATGCAACGGGCAGCACCGGCGCCATCGGCTGGCGGCGAAGTCATGTGGAAGGCGTCGCCACTGGTGCCGAAGCCGATCAGCTCGGCATAGATGGTCGCGCCACGGGCCTTGGCGTGTTCCAGCTCTTCCAGAACCAGGGCACCGGCGCCATCGGACAGTACGAAGCCGTCACGGCCCTTGTCCCATGGACGGCTGGCGCGGGTCGGCTCGTCGTTGCGGGTCGACAATGCGCGGGACGCACCGAAGCCGCCCATGCCCAGGCCACAAGCGGCCATTTCGGCGCCGCCGGCGATCATCACATCGGCTTCGTCGTACATGATGTTGCGAGCGGCCATGCCGATGCAGTGCGTACCGGTGGTACATGCGGTGGCGATGGCGTAGTTAGGTCCCTGTGCACCCAGGTGGATCGACAGGAAGCCGGAAATCATGTTGATGATCGAGCCAGGTACGAAGAACGGAGAAATCCGTCGCGGACCGGTCTCGTGCAGCGTGCGGCTGGTTTCTTCGATATTGGTCAGACCGCCAATACCCGAGCCCATGGCCACGCCAATGCGCTCGCGGTTGGCGTCAGTGACTTCCAGACCGGCGTTGCGTACTGCCTGAAAGCCTGCGGCCAGACCGTACTGAATGAACAGGTCAAGCTTGCGAGCTTCCTTGACCGACAGGTATTCCTCGACATTGAAGCCCTTTACCGAGCCGCCAAAGCGGGTGGAATAGGCAGAAAGGTCGGTGTGTTCGATCAGACCAATGCCACTGCGGCCAGCCAGAATGCCCTGCCAGCTGCTTGGCACATCCGTACCCAGTGGCGACAACATACCCATACCGGTGACTACGACGCGTCTACGCGACACAGCACTCTCCTTTTTTCAAATGACGACGACTTTGGATCAGGCCTAAAGAAAAAACCGCACGCCGTGATAGCAGTGCGGTTTTTCCATGACAGCAAGCAACGATTACAAACTATTAACCCTGGTGGGAGTTAACGTAGTCGATTGCAGCTTGTACGGTAGTGATCTTCTCGGCTTCTTCGTCAGGGATTTCGGTCTCGAATTCCTCTTCCAGAGCCATCACCAGCTCAACGGTGTCAAGGGAGTCAGCACCCAGGTCTTCAACGAAGGAAGCAGTGTTGACCACTTCTTCTTCTTTAACGCCCAGTTGCTCGGCAACGATTTTCTTGACGCGCTCTTCGATGGTGCTCATACCTTGTTTTCACTCCTAATGGACAAATTCAGGCAGCTGGCCAGTGGGCAAGTGTATAGAAAGACTTTTCGGTTTTTCAACCGAAAGCTTTGCTCCGCAAACCCGGTGACCCTCTGCCTATAAATAGATTGCAGCTTTATAACGGATTTTAGACAGCTCGTATGACATTTTTTTGAAGCAATCCGTCACATTTAACCTACATGTACATCCCGCCGTTCACCGGGATTGTAGCCCCAGTCACGTAAGCCGCACCGTCGGATGCAAGAAAAGCGACCACAGACGCGATCTCTTGAGCTTGCCCCAGACGACCCAGCGGAATTTGCGTCTGCAAGGCTTCACGCTGTGCCTCGGGCAGTTCGCGGGTCATATCGGTGTCGATGAACCCTGGGGTCACCGAGTTTACCGTAATCGAACGCGAACCGACTTCACGCGCCATGGCGCGGCTGAAACCTTCCAGACCGGCCTTGGCGGCGGCATAGTTTACTTGGCCTGCGTTGCCCATGGCACCCACTACCGAGCCAATACTGATAATTCGGCCCCAGCGCGCCTTGGTCATGCCGCGCAGAACGCCCTTGGACAGGCGATATAGACTGTTCAGGTTGGTATCGATCACGTCGTACCACTCGTCGTCTTTCATGCGCATCATCAGGTTATCGCGGGTGATACCGGCGTTATTGACCAGAATCGCCGGCGCACCGAATTGTTCCTGAATGCTCGCCAGCACCGCGGCAACGGACTCGTCGCTGGTGACGTTGAGCTCAAGGCCGGTGCCCTGGATGCCGTTTTCCTTCAGGGTCGCAGCGATGCGCTCGGCACCCGATGCGGAGGTCGCGGTGCCGACCACGATGGCACCCTGACGACCCAGTTCCAGGGCGATAGCCTGACCAATGCCGCGGCTCGCACCGGTAACCAGTGCAACTTTACCTTGCAGACTCATGCAAGCTTCTCCTGATTCAGGCCAACGCTGCACGGGCGGCAGCGAAAGCGTCTGGGGTATTGAGGTTGGAAGTCGATACGCCTTCGGCGCAGCGTTTGTTCAGGCCGGCCAGCACTTTGCCAGGACCGCACTCGACCAGATTGGTCGCGCCTTTTGCTGCCAGGGTCTGGACCGATTCGACCCAGCGCACCGGCTGGTAGAGCTGCTCGAGCAGATCACGCTTGAGGGTTTCCAGATCGGCAGGCACGGCGGCACTGACGTTCTGCACCACAGGAATCTGCGGCGCCTGCCAGTTGATCGCAGCAACCGATTCGGCGAAACGCTCGGCCGCAGGACGCATCAGCTCGCAATGGGATGGCACGCTGACTGGCAACGGCATGGCGCGCTTGGCACCACGTGCCTTGCAGCCTTCGATGGCGCGCTCGACCGCGGCCTTGGCACCGGCGATAACCACCTGGCCCGGGGAGTTGAAGTTGACGGCGCTGACAACTTCGCCTTGCGCCGCTTCAGCACAGGCAGCCAGCACATCGGCATCTTCCAGACCGAGGATCGCGGCCATGGCGCCCTGCCCGGCCGGTACGGCCTCTTGCATCAGCTTGCCGCGGGTTTCGACCAGCTTCACCGCGTCGCCCAGGCTCAGACTGCCTGCTGCGACCAGCGCACTGTATTCACCCAGGCTGTGACCGGCGACATAAGCCGGGCGCTCGCCGCCTTGCGCCAGCCACAGGCGCCACAGGGCGATCGAGGCGGTCAGGATGGCCGGCTGGGTTTTATCGGTTTGATTGAGTTGCTCTTCCGGCCCCTGCTGGGTCAGTGCCCACAGGTCATAACCCAGAGCATCGGAAGCTTCTTTGAATGTTTCGAGGACAACCGGATGTTCCGCGCCCAACTCGGCCAGCATGCCGAGGGACTGCGAACCCTGTCCCGGAAAGACGAATGCGAGAGAAGCAGACATGTAACAAGCCCCTAATGATCTTATCGTCGGAGAATTGGTGTCCCGCTATTTGGGGGACGCAAGAAACTGACAGTTGGATGGCCCGATGAACCGGGCGGTCACATTTAAGCATTGTCCGACGAAAACGCCTAAAGCAACAAATCCTCCAGACGGCCGTGTATACGCTCGGGCAGGTTTTCCTGGATCTCGATCAGCGCGCGAGAAATCGCACTCTGAAAGCCCTGTACCCCGGCAGAACCGTGACTTTTCACGACAATCCCCTGCAAGCCGAGGAAACTCGCGCCGTTATGCCGCGCAGGCGCCAGATCCGCCTTGAGACGCTTCATCAACGGCAAGGCCAACGCGCCCACCAGGCGTGACGGCAGACTCTGCTTGAACAATGCCTCGATGCGCCCGCCAATCATGGTGGCCAGGCCTTCGCTGGATTTGAGCAAAATATTGCCGACAAAGCCGTCACACACCACCACATCCGCCTCGCCACGGTACAAGCCGTCGCCTTCAACAAAACCGATGTAATTGATGCCACGCGCACTTTGCAGCAATGTTGCAGCCAGCTTGACCTGCTGGTTTCCTTTTATGTCCTCGGTGCCGATGTTCAGCAGCGCGACACGTGGGCGCACGATACCCAGGGTTTCGGCGGCCACCGAACCCATGACCGCAAACTGCAGCAGGTGCTCGGCACTGCAATCGACGTTGGCGCCCAGGTCGAGCAACTGGCAGTAACCGGTCTGGGTCGGAATCGCCGCGACCATGGCCGGTCGATCGATGCCCGGCAGCGTCTTGAGCACGAACCGCGACAACGCCATCAACGCCCCGGTATTGCCGGCACTGACACAGGCCTGGACCTTGCCATCGCGCAGCAGTTCGAGCGCCACACGCATCGACGAATCAGGCTTGGCGCGCAGAGCTTGGGCAGGCTTTTCGCTCATGGTGATGACTTCGGACGCCGGCGTAATCGTCAGGCGCGCGCGATCCGCAGCCGATTGGCCAGCGATCAATTCTTCAAGGAGGGAGGGTTGACCGACGAGGGTCAGGTGCAGCGAGGGAGTAGCAGACAGGCTGGCGAGGCTGGCCTGGACAATGCTGCGGGGACCGAAGTCCCCGCCCATTGCGTCAATCGCGATGACTTGAGCGGACAAGTGATTACTCGTCAGCGCCCTTGTCGATCACTTTACGACCACGGTATACGCCTTCTGGCGATACGTGGTGACGCAGGTGAACTTCACCGGTGGTTTTTTCTACAGACAGGGTGCTAGCCTCGAGAGCGTCGTGCGAACGGCGCATGTCACGGGCAGAGCGGGATTTTTTGTTCTGCTGAACAGCCATAATTGATTAACTCCTAAACGTTTGGGTCACGCTTTAACTGCGCCAATACACTGAACGGGTTGGACCGCGTTACCTCGTCCTCGCTCGGTTCGGGTTCATCTGCTCCCGCCGGCTGCTGGCATTCTTCCGGATGATGAGCAGGCACAATGGGCAAGGCGAGCAGAAGCTCTTCCTCGATCAGTGACTGCAGATCCAAAGGATCTTCGCCCAGTTCCAGCACGTCATAACCTTTCGGTAACGACTGGGTATTCGCACCCTCCTTCACCACAGCGTAACTGCATTCGCTATGGATCGGCAGGGTGACCAGCTCAAGACAACGCTGGCAAACCATTTTGACTTCGGTGTCGATAAAACTGTGGATCACCACAGATTTACGTTCATCTCGTTCAAAAACGAGTTTTGCCTGCACCGTACCGACATTGTCGGAAAGCGGGTCGCAGAGTCTCTCCAAATTGGCCAGCAGCAGCTCACCTTGAAGGGTGGTGCCACGATCAGCCAATTTGCGCGGGTCAACGTGAGGTGGAATCGGGTCATTCAACATAGGCGCAGCATTATAGGGATGCCCCCGCCCATGTCAAAGGAAATTCAGCCCTGTGCGCCACCTGTAACCCTCGCTAGAATCCGCAGCCTGCCTTCCGGAGATGCACATGCTGCCTTTATTACTCGCTTCCAGCTCGGTTTATCGCCGGGAATTGCTGGCTCGCCTGCGCCTGCCGTTCACTTGCAGCTCGCCGGATATCGACGAAAGCCATCGTCCGGGCGAACGTGCCGTTGATCTGGTCATGCGCCTGGCCGAGGAAAAAGCCCGGGCATTAGCCGCCAGCCATGGCGCTCATTTGATCATCGGCTCGGACCAGGTCGCGGTGCTCGGCGAGCGGATCATCGGCAAGCCCCACACCTTCGAAAAGGCCCGGGAACAGCTGCTGGCCGCCAGCGGCAAGAGCGTGTCCTTCCTGACCGGTCTGGCCTTGCTCAACACGCAAACCGGCGCATGTCAGGTCGATTGCGTGCCTTTCACAGTGCACATGCGCGAACTCGATGAGGCACGCATCGAACGTTACCTGCGTGCCGAGCAACCCTACGACTGCGCCGGCAGCTTCAAGGCTGAAGGCCTGGGGGTGAGCCTGTTTCAAAGCACCGAAGGCCCGGATGCCACCAGCCTGGTGGGACTGCCGTTGATTCGCCTGGTCGACATGCTGCTTAACGAAGGCGTGCAAATCCCGTAAAGCAAAAGATCGCAGCCTTCGACAGCTCCCACAAAAGGCCCTGCCGCAAGTTGCGATCTTTTTGACGCTAAAGCCGGATCAGCGAATCGAGGGACCGCTGAACCCCATCCACATCGCCAAATGCTCAGCCACGCTGGCGCCAAGCTTCTTCGAGAAGCGATCGAACGGCGATTCCTGAACGGTGAAATCCACCAACTCCTTCTCGCCAATCACATCGCGAGCAACCGAGCTGGCATTGCCCAGACCATCGATCAACCCCAGCGGCAGCGCCTGTTCACCGGACCATACCAGCCCGGAGAACAATTCCGGATGCTCCTTGTCCTTCAGGCGATCGCCACGCCCCTGCTTGACGCTGTTGATGAACTGTTTGTGCGTAGTGTCGAGCACACCCTGCCAAAACGCGGTTTCTTCAGGCTTCTGCGGCTGGAAGGGATCGAGAAAGGCTTTATGCTCACCGGAAGTGTAAGTGCGACGCTCGACGCCCAGTTTCTCCATGGTACCGACAAAACCGTAACCGGCAGCGGTGACACCGATGGAACCCACCAGGCTCGCCTTGTCGGCGTAAATCTGGTCGGCGGCACTGGCGATGTAGTAGGCGCCGGAAGCACCCAGATCGGAAATCACGGCATAAAGCTTGGTCTCAGGGTGCAGACCGCGCAGGCGGCGAATCTCGTCGTAGACATAACCCGACTGCACCGGACTGCCGCCCGGGCTGTTGATACGCAGGATGACGCCCTTGACCTTGTCGTCCTCGAAGGCGGCACGCAGGCTGCCGACGATGTTATCGGCGCTGGCCGGCTCCTTGTCGGCGATCATGCCGGTCACATCGATCAAGGCCGTGTAGTTGCCGCTGCGGGTGGCTGACTTCTCCATATCCATCAGTGGCGTGAACAGGGCCAGCGCGACAAACAGGTACACAAAGGTCAACAGTTTGAAGAAAATCCCCCAGCGACGGGACCGACGCTGTTCCTGCACACCTGCCAGCAGCGTTTTCTCCAACAGCTTCCAGCTTTTTTCGTCACCGCTCTCTGCGCTCGACTTCTCGGGCGCCTTCCATTCGTCGGCCATGCCATCTACCCCAGCGAAAACTTATTAAGCCTGCTGATTCAGCCAGGCATGCAATTGCGAAAAACGATCGATAGCCAATCGTGGTTCGAACAACTTCAGCGCCTCGATCGACTGGGCCCCGTAACTGACAGCTACCGAATCCATCCCGGCATTGCGTGCCATCTGCAGATCGAAGGACGAGTCACCGACCATCAGCGCCTCTTCCGGACGGACCTCGCAGTGCGCCAGGATCTGCTCGAGCATCAGCGGATGCGGCTTGCTGGCGGTTTCGTCGGCGGCACGGGTGATGTCGAAGTAATCTTCCCAGCCGTGAGACTTCAGCACCCGATCCAGCCCGCGACGCGCCTTGCCGGTCGCGACCGCCAAGTGGTAACCCTCAGCCCGAAAGGCCTCCATCGACTCGACCACACCCTCGAACAACGGCGAAGGCACAGCTTCGGACGCGATGTAGTGATCCGCGTAATGCTGACGAAACGCCACCAGCTCATCATCACCGATTTCGGGATACAGGGTCCGAATCGCCTCGGGCAAACCCAGACCGATGATGCCCTTGACCGCAAAGTCGTCGCACTGCGCAAAACCCGATCGTTCGGAGGCAACGTGCATCGCCTCGACAATCCGACCAATGGAATCGGCCAACGTGCCGTCCCAATCGAAAATCAACAGCTTGTAATCAGATTGGCGCACTCAGACGCTCCACGGTTTGGGCCCACATTTCATCCACCGGCGCCTGCAGCTTCAGTTCGCCGCCATCGGGCAGCGGCACGGTCAGCATGTAGGCGTGCAGGAACAGGCGCTTACCGCCCAGATCGCGAATTTCCCTGGTGAAGTCGTCATCACCGTACTTGCTGTCGCCGGCGATGCAGTGCCCGGCGTGCAGGGTGTGCACGCGGATCTGGTGAGTCCGGCCAGTGACAGGCTTGGCCTCGACCATGGTGGCGAACTCACCGAAGCGGCGCAGCACCTTGAATACGGTAAGCGCCTCCTTGCCCTCGTCATTGACTTCGACCATGCGCTCGCCCGAACGCAGGTTGCTCTTGAGCAACGGCGCGCGAACCTGCTTGATCGAGCTTGCCCAGTTGCCGCGAACCAGCGCCATGTAGCGCTTGTCGACGCCGTCACCGCGCAGTTGCTCGTGCAAGTGGCGCAACATGCTGCGCTTCTTGGCGATCATCAGCAGGCCGGAGGTGTCCCGGTCCAGGCGGTGGACCAGTTCCAGCTCCTTGGCATCTGGACGCAACTGACGGAAGGCTTCGATCACGCCGAAGTTCAGGCCGCTGCCGCCGTGGACCGCGATCCCGGCAGGCTTGTTGATCACGATGAGGGCCTTGTCTTCGTAGACAATCGAGGCTTCCAGGCGCTGCAGCAGGCCCTGGGCCACCGGTACCGGCTCGTCACGTTCAGGCACGCGAACCGGCGGCACGCGCACGATGTCGCCGGCCTGCAGCTTGTATTCGGGCTTGATCCGGCCCTTGTTCACCCGCACTTCGCCTTTGCGCAAAATGCGATAAATCAAGGTCTTGGGCACGCCTTTGAGCCGGGCAAGAAGGAAGTTATCGATACGCTGGCCGGCATATTCCGGCGAGACCTCAAGCATTTGCACGCCTGGAGTCGGAGGGGTAGTAGTCGTCATGGCGCGGATGATATCAATTTTTTATGGAATTGAAGCACTTAATCATTGCTGCTATAGTCGCGAACGCCGCCAAAAGCGGCCTGGACAGCGGACCTACGGTCAAAAACCGGCCCTGACCAACGCAATTCACCAGGACGCGAGGCCGTCCTACGGGGCTTTCGCTACGTAACGGTGGAGTTTGCAGGTGTAACGAGCGCAGGTGACATGAGGCCTGAATCACGCCGCGAAGCAGAGTTCCCACTCGCCACGCGAGCCATATTCACGGCCAGTTCACAAAGTGCAGTCAGCTGCAGATGACCCCGAGCGACCGCTTCGGAAACCACGCCTAAATTAGCCATGATGCGTGACCTCCCCTTTCGGAGCTCACGGTAAATGCCAACCCGCTGCGGATTCTGCGCGCGGCAGCACCCGAATTATCAGGGATACGTGTAGGGTGGAGATGCACAACCGCTGGACTGTGTAGCAATAGGCTTTATCAAGACGCTTCATCTCGTCCACAGCCGCCGGTTGATTCCTCCTCCTGACTGAGTGCTTAAGTAGCCACAGCAAGCAGGACGCGTACGTCGCGACAAAGGCCCACATTGGCCGGACATCGCTGGACACGGGAATGGCCAACCACTCCCGACGCACCTGACACCGACCATGAGAAGTCGTGTGTGCCGAACGCCGTTTCCGGCAGCCCGGAAACCGACGGTACTACATGAAAAGAATGCTGATTAACGCAACTCAACCCGAAGAGTTGCGTGTTGCACTGGTAGACGGCCAGCGCCTCTACGACCTGGACATTGAGTCCGGTGCACGCGAGCAGAAGAAAGCCAACATCTATAAAGGCCGGATCACTCGCATCGAGCCAAGCCTTGAAGCCGCCTTTGTCGATTTCGGCTCCGAGCGCCACGGCTTCCTGCCTCTCAAGGAAATCTCCCGCGAATACTTCAAGAAAGCCCCCGAAGGCCGCGTCAACATCAAGGACGTCCTGAGCGAAGGCCAGGAAGTCATCGTTCAGGTGGAAAAAGAAGAACGTGGCAACAAGGGCGCCGCCCTGACCACCTTCATCAGCCTGGCCGGTCGTTATCTGGTCCTGATGCCGAACAACCCGCGTGCCGGCGGCATCTCCCGTCGCATCGAAGGCGAAGAGCGCAACGAACTGCGTGAAGCCCTGAACGGCCTGGTTGCCCCGGCCGACATGGGTCTGATCGTGCGCACTGCCGGCCTGGGTCGCAGCAGCGAAGAAATGCAGTGGGACCTCGATTACCTGCTGCAACTCTGGACCGCCATCAAGGAAGCTTCCCTGGATCGTTCCGCGCCTTTCCTGATCTATCAGGAAAGCAACGTGATCATCCGTGCCATCCGCGATTACCTGCGCCAGGACATCGGCGAAGTGCTGATCGACAGCGTTGAAGCACAGGACGAAGCCCTGACCTTCATCCGCCAGGTGATGCCGCAGTACGCCAGCAAGATCAAGCTGTACGAAGACAGCGTTCCGCTGTTCAACCGCTTCCAGATCGAAAGCCAGATCGAAACCGCTTTCCAGCGCGTTGTCGAACTGCCTTCCGGCGGCTCCATCGTTATCGACCCGACCGAAGCCCTGGTGTCCATCGACATCAACTCGGCGCGCGCCACCAAAGGCAGCGATATCGAAGAGACCGCACTGCAGACCAACCTTGAAGCCGCCGAAGAAATCGCCCGTCAGTTGCGCCTGCGCGACATCGGCGGCCTGATCGTCATCGACTTCATCGACATGACCCCTGCCAAGAACCAGCGCGCCGTGGAAGAAAAAGTCCGCGAATGCCTGGAAGCCGACCGCGCTCGCGTGCAAGTCGGTCGCATCTCGCGCTTCGGTTTGCTGGAAATGTCCCGTCAGCGCCTGCGCCCATCCCTGGGTGAAAGCAGCGGTATCGTCTGCCCACGCTGCAGCGGCACCGGCATCATCCGTGACGTCGAATCGCTGTCGCTGGCAATCCTGCGCCTGATCGAAGAAGAAGCCCTGAAAGACCGCACCGCCGAAGTTCGCGCCCAGGTGCCGATCCCGGTGGCCGCGTTCCTGCTCAACGAAAAACGCAACTCGATCACCAAGATCGAACTGCGCACCCGCGCCCGCATCGTCATCCTGCCGAACGATCACCTCGAAACCCCGCATTTCGAAGTTCAGCGTCTGCGCGATGACAACCCGGAAGCCGCCACCAACCAGTCCAGCTACGAAATCGCCGCTGCCGCTGCCGAAGTGGAAGAAGTCCAGCCGGCCGCTGCGACCCGCACCCTGGTTCGCCAGGAAGCCGCGGTCAAGACTGCTCCAGCCCGTGCCAACGCTCCGGTTCCGACCGAAGTCGTGGCTCCACCGGTTGCCGCCCCAGTCGCTGCGCCAGAGCCAAGCCTGTTCAAAGGCCTGGTGAAGTCGCTGGTCAGCCTGTTCGCCACCAAGGAAGAGCCTGCCGCACCGGTCGTGGTTGAAAAGCCGGTTGCCGAGCGTCCAGCCCGTAACGAAGAGCGTCGCAACGGTCGCCAGCAGAGCCGCAACCGTAACGGTCGTCGCGATGAAGAACGCAAGCCGCGCGAAGAACGTGCACCGCGTGAAGAGCGCGCACCACGTGAGCCGCGCGAAGAGCGTCAACCACGCGAAGCCCGTGAGGAAACTCCGGTAGTCGCTCGCGAAGAACGCGCGCCACGCGCACCGCGTGAAGAACGTGCACCGCGCGCTCCACGTGAAGATCGCAAGCCACGTGGCGAGCGTGAAGAACGTGTACGCGAACTGCGTGAGCCTCTGGACGCTGCTCCGGCCGCCCCAGCTGCAGCTGTGGTTGCAGAAGAACGCCCGGCCCGTCCTCCACGCGAAGAGCGCGCTCCACGCCCACCGCGTGAAGAACGTCAACCGCGTGCCGAGCAAGCCGCTGTTGCGGCTGCCGAAGAAGAGCTGCCAACCAACGAAGAGCAACTGCAGGAAGAAGGTCAGGAAGGCGCCGAAGGCGATCGTCCACGCCGTCGTTCCCGTGGCCAGCGTCGTCGCAGCAACCGTCGTGAGCGTCAGCGCGATGCCAATGGCAATGTGATCGAAGGTTCGGAAGAGTCCGAATCCGGCGAAGCCACCGCCAACAGCGAAGCGCCAAGCACTGCCGATCTGGCTGCCGGCCTGGCCGTGACCGCCGCTGTCGCCAGCTCGGTGATCAGCGCTCCGGCCGAAGCACAAGCCAACGAGCAAGCCGAACGCGCCACTGCCGCCACCCTGGAGACTGCCCCAGTCGAAGCGCCAGCCGTTGAAGCAGCAGCTGCTGAAGCCCCCGCTGTCGAAGCGACCACCCCGGTGGAAGTGACAGCATCGCCGGAAGTCGAGCTGGCACCTGCTCCTGAGGCCCAGCCAGTGGTTGAAGCCGCTGCCGAGCCAGCCGTCGTTGCTGAAGCGCCAGTCGTGGCCGCAGAGCCTGTGGTCGAGACCGTGACTGAAACAGTCCGTGAAGTTCGCGAAGAGCAAACAGCGTTCAACTGGGTCGCCGAGCCAGCCGTTGCCGAAGCTCCTGCTGCTGCACCGATCGTTGAGGCCGAAGTTGCTGAAGCGGTGGTCTCCGAGGCAGTAGTCTCCGAAGCAGTGGTTGCCGCTGCCGAGCCAGCCCCGGTAGTTGAAGCACCGGTAGCTGTCGAAGCGCCTGCTCCAGTGGTCGAATCCGCTCCTGTCAGCGCGCTGACCCCAAGTGGCCGTGCGCCGAACGACCCGCGTGAAGTGCGTCGTCGCAAGCGTGAAGAAGAGCGCCTGCAGAAGGAAGCCGAACTGGCTGCCGCTGCTGCTCCGATTGAACCGGTTGTTGCAGAGCCAGTTGCCGAAGTCGTCGAGGCAGCCCCTGCCCCGGCTGCCGAAGTGGCTGCCGAGCCGGCTGAGTCGGTGATCCACGAAGCACCGCGCTCCGTTCAGGAAGCCGTAGAGCAACACGAACAGGCCCAGGAAAAAGAACACGAGACCAAACCTCTCGTCTGATTCCTGAAGCCGTTAAAAAGCCCCGCCTGGTGATGCCAGGCGGGGCTTTTTTTATGTCAGCTGATCAACAGTGGGGACCGCGTTATCGTTCTTCGCGGGCAAGCCACGCTCCCACAGGTTTTGTGTTGTTCACGGAAATGGCGAACGA